>NZ_JAMBJZ010000002.1:0-63625 GCF_025291155.1 Apibacter sp. | reverse complement strand
AAGAAGTTATTTTCAAGGATCTCATTATCTAGTAGAATGCGTTTCAAAATTTAATAGATTTTGGTTTATAAGTGAAGAAGAGTTGTCCATTGGAAAAGAATGTAAGCTACAATTTTATGAATATCAAAAACTATTATAGATCTTAAATCTTTTCAAAAAATCATATGCAAAAGCAAGAAGTTTTCAGCTATAAAATTGCCTAAATTATTTAATAAATGTAGATTTTTAACTGCTAAATTAATTATTCCTGTAAGTATTTTTTTTAAGAATAAACTTGAAAAAAGTAGGAGTTTTTATGACTGTATAAAAAAGTTATTATTCATAGTAGTAATATTTTTTAAGAATTTTCTTACGTAGGAATTTTAAATTTTACCAACAGTTGGAAAAATAAATTTAATCCTGTCAATAAATTAACAATTATGAGAATATTATCTTAAAAAAATTAATGAAAAGAATAAAAAATATAAAAATCATACAATAAAATTTAAAATCAATAAATTTTTTAAATATTGATTTTTTATGTGCATGCAATAAACAGTATATTTGTATAAATCAAAATGATATGAAAAGAATATTATTTACTTCTTCTTTCTCAATTCCTGACGATTATGAGCAGGAATATGAAATTGATTATATTCCTTTTATATATACAGAAATATATCCTTATTACGATATCATTAAATATATACCTCCGGATGTGCAATCATATATTGTAACTAGTAAAAATTCTGCAAAAGCCATTAAAGATATTGAATTAGAAGGAGAGTTCTTTGTAGTGGGAAAAAGCACAGCCAAAGAGTTGTACGGACAAAACAGGGATATCGCATTTATAACTAATTATGCAGAAGATTTGTTAGAAAGAATGCTTGAGACTGATATAAAAAAATATGTTTTTTTTAAAGGAAATCTATCACTCACTATTTTACCGGATACGTTAAGAGAACATGGAGTGGAAGTGGTTGGAATTGAGAGTTATAAAACAATTCTTACTCCACATAAGATTGATAAAACGTATGATGCAATAGTTTTTACAAGTCCTTCAGCCGTTAGATCTTTTAGTTCTATGAATAAGATTCCACAGGAAACCATTATCTTTACAAGCGGTAAAACAACAGCTGCGACAGTCAGTACGTTGGGAAATTATGATATATATTACCCTGAAGAAACCACTAAAGAATCTTTACTTGAACTAATAAAAAAGACCCTAAATGATTAAAAATACTTTATTTCTAGATGCTTTAAAAGGTAAGAATGTTAAACGCCCTCCGGTATGGATGATGCGTCAAGCAGGAAGATTTTTGCCTGAATTTAGAGCACTGCGTGATAAGTATGATTTTTTTACCCGTTGTAAAACGCCGGAATTGGCTGCGGAAATTACTATGATGCCTGTAAAAAGATTTCCTATAGATTCTGCTATTTTATTTTCAGATATTTTAGTTGTTCCACAAGCAATGGGACTGAATTTTGAGATGAAGGAATCCGTAGGGCCTTATTTGCAAAATCCGATAGCCTCTAAGCAAGATGTTGAAAGACTACAAAATCCTCCGATAGAGGAAAGTTTAGGATATGTTTTGGAAGCTATTTCAATTACAAAAGAGCTTTTACATAATGAAATTCCTTTGATAGGATTTTCCGGTAGTCCTTGGACGATTTTATGCTATGCTGTAGAAGGAAAAGGGTCCAAAACTTTTGATAAAGCTAAATCATTTTGCTTTAAAAATCCAGAATGGGCCCATTTATTATTACAAAAAATTACTGATTATACCATTCAATATTTGCTTAAAAAAGTAGAAAGTGGGGTAGACGCTATACAAATTTTTGATAGCTGGGGAGGTTTACTTTCTCCGAAAGATTATGAAGAGTTTTCATGGAGATATATAGATCAAATAGTAGAGGTTTTAGCAACTAAAGTTCCAGTGATAGTTTTTGGTAAAGGATGTTGGTATGCCTTACCAACCATGTCTCAATCAAAAGCTTCGGCACTGGGAGTAGATTGGACGATAACTCCACAAAAAGCAAGGGAATTTTCAGGAGAAGCTATTACTTTGCAAGGGAATTTTGATCCGGCTAAATTATTGTCAACTCCAAAAAATATATATTCTGAAGCTCAACAAATGATTCGTGATTTTGGAGTTCAACGTTATATTGCAAATTTAGGACATGGTATATTACCCAATGTGCCTCTAGAAAACGCTGAAGCTTTTATTAGAGCTATAGTTGAGTTTAGAGAATAATAAGCTTAAAATATTAATTATCCAAAATTCAGTCATTTTTCAGTTATTTTTTCCTGAAAGGAACATATATTTTTAGGTATATGCATACATAAATGTATAAAAATAAGATTATTTGCTAAAACGTTGTAAATAATTAATTTATAGCTATATAAGGCATACTATTTGTGATTATATAACTACCTTCTATCATTAATTTATCTGTCTTAGAAATATTCAGGTTCTAAAATTTTATCCATTTAACAGTTTAAATTTAAGGGTATGAAGAAAATTTTATCTATTTTACTCTGCGTATTTTATGCAATACTCTTTTTCGGACAAGTAGGTATCGGGACAGAAAACCCGGATAGTTCCTCAATTTTAGAAATAAAAGCAAATAATAAAGGCTTTTTACCTCCTCGGGTTCATATTACCTCGATTACCGATACAACCACTATTGAAAATCCGGCAACTGGTTTAATCATCTATGAACCTGATGGATTTTCAGAAACAATTAACAATAAGATTTACAATAGAGAAGCAGGTGTTTATATGTATAACGGTCAAGAGTGGCAACGCTTATATGCAACCAATAATACGAATAGCATTTCACCAACCGAAGGAAGAAATCTTGCAGGAGTAAAAATAGCTGTTAATCAATCGGCTTATGTTCCTCTCTCGGGATATCAATCGTATGGCTTATTATTACAAAATTCTTCTGTAAGTATTGATCCCAAGTATGTAAGTGGTATCTGGACCTCTCAATCAAGCTCTCCATCAGATATACTTTCTCCTAAAAATGGAGATTCAGGAACTTTACTTTTAGAAAATAAAATGTCAGATCAAGCTAATTTTTTCCGAATTAATTTTGAATATGCAATTTTAAATACGAAACCAACCACTACCGGTTTTTTTAACGTTTCCATTATTTCTAATTCTACCAATGAAACCATTTATTCGGATGCCATCATTGTTCCGGCAGGAACAAATGTTGGAAGTAATGTTAAATTTCAAGTTGCTTTTCCTACTTTGTCCGATATTAATTCAATAAATGCAGGGTATAAAATTTATTTTGGCGTAGATACAGGTTCGTCAGTTTTACCTAATAACATAGGAGTAAAAATTAATGATATTGTAAGGATAAATTAATAATAATCTTCACCTAATTTCGATTTTAATATTACCAAAATACGGTAGGTAAATTCTATGTATAAAATATGTTAAAATTAAAAAATAATATAGGCTTACTTATGGGGTAAATTATACATTAATGTTTTTTAAATATTTAAAAATAGGAGAATAATAAAAAATTATCCCTTATTTTCGTTTTCTAATGTCTGTTTTAAATATAATTCTCTTAAACCTTTTATCGTATGAAAACGATCGTAAATATGAATTTTTGTTGTTAATGGAGCAAAAAGATGACCAAGCCCACCGGTTGCTATAACAAAAGTATCTTCTCCTAATTCTTTATTGATTCGATCAATAAGTCCTTCTACCATACTAAGAAAGCCGAAAACCATTCCACTTTGCATACACTCTTCCGTAGTTTTTCCAAGAACATGCTTAGGAGTACGCATTTCAATATCTGAAAGCTGTGCAGTTGCTCCAATTAATGAATTTAAAGAAGTAATGACGCCTGCGGCTATAATAACACCTTTGATATCTGCATTTTTGTCAACACAGGTTAAAGTTAATGCCGTACCAAAATCAACTATAATTTTAGTTCCTTTATATTTTTTATGGGCATAGTAGGCATTGGCATATAAATCAGTTCCCATTTGCGAAGTACTCGAAGTTAATTCAGTAGGAGTATTTCTGGTTACTTGTACCGTTTTAATATTATGCAATCGAGTTAATGATTTTCTTACTGGATAGGTTAAATGAGGAACGACAGAACCTACTGCAATTTTAGTTATATCATTAGGATTAATTCCATAATTTTGATAAGTCATTTTAAATTGAGAAAATAGCTCATCTTCACTTTTATAAGGCTTTGTGTTCATTACCCAGGAATTAATACATTCCTCTTCTTTAAATATACCAAAGCGTATATTACTATTACCGATGTTCACTACTAAAAGCATACTTATTTTATTTTGTATAAATGTTGTTGTCTCTGTTTACGTCTCCCATACGATATGTTGCATCTATTTCAATAGATTTAATTATTTCAGGAGATACAGGAAGGCTAAATTCATATTCTTTTTGGGTCCATTTCCAATAAGGAAGATTTATTTGATCTATGGTATTCTCTTGATTTTTATAGTTATGCATCATATGTAAAGGAATGTTATATATTTGTTTGGTTCCATTTGAATATGTTACATAAACATCGATAGGCATAGGAAAATTTCCAAGGTTTTCAAGCTCTATTTTAGTTTTTTTTCCATCTTTTGAGACATTTTTAATAGCATAATCGATGGTTCGGGTAGTATAAGTCATATAATTCCAATACCATTTTAAATCCATACCGGATATTTTCTGAGCAATATGTATAAAATCTCTGTCAGTAGGATGTTTGAATTTCCATGTTTCAAAATAATTTTTCATGATTTTGGAAAGGGTTTGCTGTCCAACGATATATTCCAACTGAACTAAAAATAATTCTCCTTTGATATAAGCTGAAATACTATAACCATTATTGGATGTGAAATGATCGGAAAATATGCCCATCACTTCTTCTTGTTTGGACTTGGTAAAATCAGTGTATAATTCTAAACTTTTAAAATACGGATTAGGAAAATCTTTAACACTTTCAGGAAATATTTTAGCCATCATCAAATCTTCAGCATAAGAAGTGAAACCTTCATCCATCCAAGCCCTCATGCTTTCATTAGTAGCAAGTATATGTTGAAACCAGGAATGTGAGGCTTCATGAAACATGAGTCTTGCAAGTCCTTCTAAAGATTTGGCATTTCCCATAATCATGCTACACATTCCATATTCCATACCTCCGTCTCCACCTTGTATAAAAGAGTACGTAGGATAGGGGTAGGGTCCGAAATTCTCTTTCATCAATTGGAAATATTTTTTGATGACAGGTTTAGTGTCATTCCAAAATTTAGTTTTCTCAGATTTTTGATATACTAAATAAACTAAAGGTCCCTCAGGTATAGATACGGTATCTACTGAGTAATCAGGGTCTGCAGCCCAAGCAAAATCGTGAATATTTTCGGCTTTGAAATGCCATTGAATTTTATTGTTTTTTATTTTCGACTTTGCACTCAAGTCATATCCTTTAACTTCTTTAGGATTCTGAAGAACTCCACCTGCTCCGACAATATAATTTTTATCTATATTTATTTTTACATCGTAAGTACCAAATACTCCATGAAATTCTCTCGCTATATAATCAAATGTATGCCATCCTTCATAGTCGTATTCAACTACTTTAGGATACCATTGCGTCATAGTTAAATCTATCCCTTCTTTATTATTTCTTCCTGCTCTTCTAATGGTTTTTGGGATTTGAGTAGACCATTCCATTTCAAATTGAGTCGTTGAATGAGGTAAAATAGGCTGAGCTAATTTTACTTTTACTATAGTTTCTTCTACAACAAAACTGACAGGAATACCATTTTGTTTTAAAGATTTAATTTCTTGATAACCTATCTCATTAGGTTTTAGCATTGAAATAATTGAAATTCCTTCTGAAGTGACCATTCGCCTATCTGCAGATTTATTTAACTCTTTCAATTTTTGATCCATCATAGAATTGGGCTGGAAAGCATTCCAGTATACATGAAAATAAAAAACGGAAAGTGTATCAGGCGAATTATTATAATAGATTATTTGTTGATTACCTTTATACTTAAAGTCTTTGGTATCAACATCGATGTTCATTTTATAGTCAGCTTTTTGTTGATAATACGGATTTATTTGTGATTTCGATATCAATCCTGATACTAATAAGCAAATAAAAAATATTCTTTTCATTAAATAAAATTAATTTAACGCAAGTTAAAGATTAATTTTAATACATCCGTCATTAAATATATTTATCAGATTGCTGAAATATAGTCAAATAAATAACTTGAAATATTTTTTCTATATTCATTTTAATTTAAAAATGGAAGATAAATATTCTTTATCTTCCCATAAATAACAGGCTATAAAATATAATAGCAGTTTCTCATCTTTTTCCCTTATGATTTTTTGATCATTACATACAAGAGCTAATAATATTCAAGTATTTCATAAATTGGAAAAAATGAAATAATACTTTTTTAATTTGATTTTATGACAATGCTAATGTAAGGTTATAATTAAAAAATTATAAATCCATAAATTCAGAATCAGAATTATTGTTTTGAGAATGATTCTTTTTATCGGCTCTTTTATCTTTATTAAATCTATAAGTAAAGGATAAAGTAAACTGTCTTGGTCTCCACTGCATTTCGGAATACCTGTAAAAATCATCCCCGTAAGTTTTAGTTTTTCTTTTTTTAGAATCGAAAACATCTTGTATATTAAAAAGTAAGGTTCCTTTACCCTTTAGAATATCTTTGCTGAGACCTAAATCCATTCCGTACATTTCTTTATTTTTATTTTGTCCATTTTTAGAAGGAGCCATATAATTTCCTTGTACCTGAAAATTAAAATTTTCT
Organism: Apibacter sp.; assembly: GCF_025291155.1. Taxonomy (NCBI): domain Bacteria; kingdom Pseudomonadati; phylum Bacteroidota; class Flavobacteriia; order Flavobacteriales; family Weeksellaceae; genus Apibacter; species Apibacter sp. Next base: position 56,805 of record NZ_JAMBJZ010000002.1, on the reverse strand, counting down.
GGAAGTTTAAAGGTCATGTTCATACGAGTTCTCCAAGTAAACCCTTTTTTATCTAAATTTTCTGTGATTAATGTTGTAGTTCCGGATACGGTATTTATTTTTTCATACGTATAACTTCCATAACTTTTGTATTGAAAAAGATTTACATCTCCAAAAATTTTCCACCATTTGTATGGATTTATGGAGTAAGATACTTCTCCTCCGTACCGATTTTCATGTCCTAAGTTGGTAGGCATTGTATTTAAATTTCCATATTGATCAGAAGTAGTTATAAACTGTAAAGGGTCTTGAGTTCTTTGATAATATAAAGAAGGAGTTATACCCCAAATGCTGTGTTGAAGGTTATATCCTAATTCAAATGAATTGGTATAAGAAGGATCTAAATCTGGATTCCCTTGACGAGTATTTCTGTCATCTGAAATGTTCTTATAAGGTATTAGCATTCTGCTATCCGGACGATGTATTCTTCTGCTATAGCTGATTTGCAACTGACTTTTTTCTGTTAAATCATAATTAAGATGAAGAGTAGGGAATAAGTCTGTATAATTTTTATGTATTGTTGAGTTTGCTTGATGAGACTGTACTTTAATAATAGAAGTTTCTTCTCTTAATCCTGCTAAAAATGAAAAAGCGCCCCATTTATTTCCGTATTGTAAATAAGAAGATAAAATATTTTCTTCATAGATTGTATTATCCGTTTGATCCGGATTTAATACCCAAGAGTTGTTTTTAAATTCATTTAAAGAAAAATCCGAATTAATTTTAGTATAATCTGCCCTCATACCAGCTTCTAATTGCGAACCTTCTTTAAAAGGAAGTATATAATCCGATTTTAACATTAATTTGGTTTGCGTGTTATCATTCTTATTTTTTCCCGGAGTACGATCGTAAATATCGGAATCGGAGTCTTTAAGATTATAAGAATAATATCCGTCGACTGTCAATACATTACCCTTTTTTGAAAAATTATGAGTAAAATTTAGGTTGCCATCTATCCCGTAATTATTTCTATTTTCTCGTTCTTTTCTTTCCGTAAGATTTTGTATTAATGAAGGATATAATAATGTATTGTAATGAGTGATACTTTTATAATTGCTTATGTTGTAATTATAACCTAAAGAAGCGGATAATGAATTATTTTTATCAAAGGTAAAGTTAAATCCTGTACTGGCATTAATAGAGGTTCTTTCGCGATATCTTCTAGAATCTTGAAATGAATTTTCAATCATTTCCTCGTTTAAATCATATCCGATATAATTTTTTTTCTCTTTTCCTTTATTTTTACCATATCTTAAACCTATATTGGTAAACCAATTCCAATTCTTTTTACCATATCCCAGATTAATAGAAGTACCGTATGATTGGGGAGTCCCTCCAGATATCTGAACGCTGCCGGTTAATCCTTTTTTCCTGTTTTTTTTAGTTACTATATTAATAATTCCTGCCGTTCCGGATGACTCATATCTGGCGGAAGCATTAGTTACTACCTCGATTTTTTCGACCATATCTGCAGGTATGGATTTTAATGCTTCAGCGGTATCATTAATACCAAGCATAGCTGATGGTTTTCCATCTACCAAGATTTTTACATTTTCATTTCCTCTAAGGCTGACTGTTCCGTCTACATCAACATTTACCGAAGGAACGTTTTGCATTACGTCGGAAAGTGTTCCTGTTTTTGCTGTTATGTCTTGAGAAACATCATAAACTTTTTTATCCAGATCGACTCTATATAAAGGCTTTTTTCCTTCCACAACAATTTCTTCCAACTCTTTAGAACTTTGTCCTATTTTTATATTTCCTAATGAAGTTGATTGAAGTAGTGATTTTAGATCTACGAAAGAATCAAATCCCGCTTGATCAACTACCAATTCATATTCCCCCGGTGTTATTTTAATAGTAAATTTTCCTTTTTCATCAGCCAAGCCTCCAAATACTTTAGAGGTATCTTCTAAGTTTGTAAGCGTAATGCTACTAAAAGGAACCGGTTGATTTGTATTAGTAGTGACCGTTCCTGTGATGACGATGTTTTGTGAAAATATAAAGGTATATAATAGTAAACACAATAGGGATAATGTATTTTTCTTTGTAATCATTTAATAAATTTATTTTCTGTATAGACAAGGCTAAAACTAAAAGGTTACATGAAAAAATAAATAATAAAAAAAATAGTCTTTAGTGTTAATTTTTCTTACGAAAATTATTATTTTCAATTAATTCAAATGGATTTTCTGTTTTAGTTTTTATAAAACTTTTACCAAAGATAATAATACCGAATATTATAAGAGATATACCAACAATTTTTTTAATTTTATAGGCTAACCTATCAGTAAGTTGATGTTTAAATTTAGAAGCTAGAAATATTTTGAGTAAATCTATAGATACCATTGTGAGTAATAAAATGATTATATATAGATAAAAATCAGACATCTTAGGATATTGTGCAGATATTAATACAACGGTTGTTAACCAGAAAACAATAACTCCGATGTTCACAAGATTAAGTAAAAATCCGTTCAGATAGGTTTTAAAATAATTGGTAGTTGCAATATTGGCATTGGTCTTTATGTGTAAATTGCCTTTGGATAGGATATTATAAAGTCCATAAATAAATATGACAAATCCGGCAATCATGTATACAGATGGATGAGTATCTATAAATTTTAATAATCCTCTACTTCCTGTATGCGATACATATATACATAATATATCTGCAGATATAACTCCGGCTTCGAGGGCTATAGAAGGTTTAATACCTTTAGTAAGACTCGTTTCAATTAATAAAAAAAATACGGGACCTATTAATACAAGGCTTAAAATTAATCCAAGTAATACTGCGGATGTTATAAGAGAAATCATTAAATTATTAAAATAATTTGCAAGTTACGTAATTTTATGTTATTATAATGTGACAGAAATTAGCTAGTAGTAATTATTCACTCTATTTGAATAACTTGTTACTAATAATTATTCATAGGCATTATTAATTAGATAAAATACTTTTAATTAAAGAAAAATTACCTTTTTATATTTATTAAATTTATTAATTTGAAAGTAGCATAAAAATAATACTTTATTTTTTATTTATCTATCAAAATTTATAGAATCTTTTTTTCTAAGGTTTTGATTTATGCTCCCTTGTTTATTTGATTCATTAATTTCCACGTGATTATTATGATAACCTCCATTTTCTGGAAAATCTCCATCATAAGCCCCATAATATGCTAAATCATCACAGCTGAAATTATCTTTCATAGTTTCCGGTCTTACAAACTTGTCTTTTTGAGTGATGCTTAATTTAGGATTCGCATAAATTTTTTGCATAAAGTATCCCCAAATAGGTAATGCCATACTTGAACCCTGTCCTATAGAAGTAGATGCGAAATGCGCATATCTATCTTCCCATCCAACCCATATTCCTGTAGCTAATTTTGGAGCTATCCCAATGAACCACCCATCAGCATTTTTATTAGTGGTTCCAGTTTTGCCTGCTATTTCGGCATCAATACCCATGGATCGAATTCTTCTACCGGTACCTTGATCAATTACTCCTTTCATTAATTCTATCATAGTGTATGAATATATTTCATTCATAACTTCTCTTACCTGAGGCTTATATTCTTTAATTACTTTACTATTGTTATCTTCAATACGCCAGATCATTTCCGGTTTCGTATAATTACCAAAATTGGCAAAAGTACTATAGGCTCCTACCATTTCGTATATAGTTAAATCTGCAGAACCAAGTGCTATGGTATTATTTCTAGGAATAGGGCTTTCAACCCCTAAATCTCTTGCCATTTTTATTACGGCATCATAGCCTGTAGCATCGATTAATCGAGCAGTTACTGCATTTTTGGAATAGGCAAGCGCTGATTTTAGTGACATGGAAGCTCCGTTACCTAAAACAGTCCATTTACCTTTAGTGTAGGTAGCATTTGAAACTTCTGTACACGGAGTATAATTAAGGTTTTTTATGGCTGTGGCATATACGAAAGGTTTGAATGTGGATCCAACTTGCCTTCTTGCTTGTTTAACATGATCGTACTGGAAATGCTTCCAGTTAATACCGCCTACCCAAACTTTTATATTTCCTGAATGAGGCTCTATAGCCATGAGCCCTGCCTGAATAATATGCTTATGATATCTTATAGAATCCCATGGAGACATTAAGGTGTCTTTATCACCTTTCCATGTGAATATTTGTAATGTAGTTGGTTTTTTAAATTCGGTTAAAATTTGCTCATCGGATAAGCCTTTGTTTTTCAGGTTTTTATATCTTCCTGTTCTTTTCATGGCGTCTGTCATGAGCTTGTTATATAAGAAATCTATTTTAGGATCACCCTGATAGGTATAAAAAGGAGCATATGTTCTTCCTTTTTGTTCATTGAAAAATGTTTTTTGAAGATTTTTTAAATGTTTTTCAATCGCTTCTTCAGCATATTTTTGCATTCTTGAATCAAGGGTTACATATATTTTTAGGCCGTCTTTATAAAGATTATATTTTTTTCCGGTCTGATTTTCATAGTCATTTAACACTGCGGTTACTTCTTTTTTTAGAGCATGCTTAAAATAAGCGGAATATCCTTCACCTATTTCTTTTACAGGTTTGTAATTAAGTTCGATAGGAGTATCTTTTATTGAGTTAAACTCAGCTTCGGTAATATATCCTTGTTCTTTCATTAATCCGAGAACTACATTTCTCCTTCTTTTAGCATTTTCAGGATTTATCTTAGGGTTGTTAACTACGGGATTTTCTAACATAGCGACTAAAGTTGCACTCTGAGATAAATCTAAATCCTTTACATTTTTGTTAAAATAAACTTTTGAAGCTGTAGCTATACCATTAGCGCTAAAGAGAAAGTCAAATTTATTTAGGTAAAGAGTTATAATTTCATCTTTGGTATATAATTTTTCAAGTTGAACAGCAATGATAATTTCTTTTATTTTTTGAAAAGCCCGTTGAAATTTATTTTGGGAAACACCTTTATAGGTAAAATTACCATCTTCATCTTCTTTTAAAGTAAAGAGAAGTTTGGCGAGCTGTTGGGTAATAGTACTCCCGCCACCTCTTTTTCCTCTATAGAAAACAGCTCTGAATAAAGCTTTTTTATCGACCCCGGAATGATTAGGAAAACGTTCATCTTCTTTAGTCATTAAAGCATAAATTAAAGAAGGAGGTAAGTCTTGATATTCAACCGGTATTCTTTTTTCCTTTTCAAATTTTTGTATAACAACACCATCTTCAGATATAATTTCAGAAGCTATAAAAATATCCGGATTTTCTAAATCTCTAACATTGGGCATTTCTCCAAAAAAGCCATAAATAGTCAAGATAAAAAGTAAAGTAAATGCTAAAATTCCAGCTAGAAATAATCCCCAAAACCAGAATAAAAATTTTGTAATAAATTTTTTATTGGTGTTAGGCTGTTTTTTTTTAGCAAAAGTTCTAGTTTTATTTTTATTCGTTGATGCCATAATTTTATTCAATATTTACCCCAAAATCAACAATTCCTTTTAAAGTATCTTTTCTCATACCTTGGACCACGGATATTGTGTAATCCTCGCTTTTTGAAAATAAGAAATTTTTTTTATATTGGAAATAAATTTCTTTAATGGATCCCATGCCTGAGCCCAGCCATTTTCCCGTTTTGTCTGCTAATTTATAATTGAGTGTATCAGTGCAAATAACTTTTTTTCCTTGTTTTAATTTTATAAATAAATAAAGATTACTAAATAAATAGTCTTTATTGTTCCTTACTACAAAATTTATATTTTTTTTAGTGGGAGCATTTTTAATTTTAAAGTTAAAATTTATCGTATCTTTTTTACTCCAAGAATCATTTATATTTTCCATTCGGGAGTATTCATTTTTATGACTACAATTAGAAAAAAAAATGAGGAATAAAAAGGATATAAAAAGAAATTTTTTCATTTCAAAATAATACTAATTAAAATAATACTAAAAAATTATTTAGGTTTTTTTGGGGTTCTTTTCTTTTGTTGATTAGAATTGGTATTGTTAGTTTTTGATTTTGTTTTTTGCTTTTCCGTTGTGTTTTTGGTATTTGTTTTTTGCTGATTTTTATTTCTTGATTTTCTTTTATTCGTTGATTTAGATTTTTTTTCAAATCTATGTAAATTGTTTTCTTCAATTAAATCTACTTTAAGGTCCTCTTTTTCCAATAATTCATCTAATGGTTTTACAGTTATACCTTTTTTATTGAGTTCAACTAATTTTTTTACTTCATAAATATTTATCGGATGCCAAGAGATGGGGTTTTCTGTATAAGTAAACCACATTTGATTTCTAAATACATCGACTTTTATGCAATAGGCTTTTCCTTTTTCTGTTTCTAATACAGTTTGACTGGAAGGAAAATCCGCTAGTGCATCTACATATGTATCTAATTCAAAATTAAGACAGCATTTTAATTTTCCGCATTGACCTGCTAATTTTTGCGGATTAATGGAGAGTTGCTGATATCTTGCAGCAGCTGTATTAACAGACCTAAAATCTGTTAACCAGGTTGAACAACACAATTCTCTACCACAAGATCCTATTCCGCCTACTTTAGCACTTTCCTGTCTATATCCGATTTGTCGCATATCTATTTTTGATCGAAAGGCCATTGCATAATCTTTAATTAGCTGTCGAAAGTCGACTCTTCCTTCAGCGGTATAATATAAAGTAACTTTAGACCCGTCTCCTTGATACTCTACATCACAGATTTTCATTTGCAACCCCGAACTTCTGGCAATCTTTCTCGCATCTAGCATGACATTGTGTTCTTTATTTTTGAAGTTTTGCCAAATTTCAATATCTTTTTGAGTAGCTTTTCTATAAACTTTACCTAACTCATCCATTTTTGCCTTTTTTTTCCTCATCTGAATCTTTACTAATTCACCTGTTAAGGAAATAACTCCTACATCATGTCCCGAATTGGCTTCTACAGCAACAATATCTCCAATGGAAAGGACAAGGTTTGAATCATTTATATAAAAATCTTTTCTATCATCTTTAAATCGGACTTCAATATATTGGGGTTGATTTTTTTTGGTAGGAGGATGTATATCGGATAACCAATTGAATACAGAAAGTTTACTGTTACAATTTCCAGTTCCGCAAGTTCCATTATTTTTACATCCTTTAGGTAGTTCACCAGAACTACAAGAACTGCATGTTTCCATTTACTCGAAATTAATCTAATTTACAAAGATAGATATTTTTAAAGTTATAAGTCTTAAAATATTTTGTATTGAATTATTTTAGCAGAAGGTAATAGTCGATATATTTCTTTTATTTAATATAAAAGACTTACTTTTGAATAAAAATTGCAGAAATATTTATAAATATTGTGAAAACTGATAAAAAAGTAGATTATTCAAAATTAATTCCTCATATACCCATACAAGCAATAAGCTTTATTCAAAAATGGTTGAGTCCCTATTGGTTTCATTTGGTGATAAAAAAACCAAGAATTACTAAACTAGGTGATTACAGAATTCCAATCAAGGGAATGCCTCATATAATTACTGTTAATTCAGGAATGCCGAAGTCTTTATGTTTTTTAACTTTAACTCATGAAATTGCCCACTTAAGAGCATTTGATATTTATTCTAAAAATATTATGCCTCATGGAAAAGAGTGGAAAAAAATTTTTTCTGAAATGATTTCGGAAAGTATTCAAGTTTACGAAGAAGAATTGAAGGAACTACTATTTGAATACAAGCGTAATCCTAAAGCAAGTTTTTATGCTGATAAAAAATTATCGGAATATTTTATAAGAATGCAGAACCCTAATGCGTTACTATTAAAAGATTTATGTTTAAATGCACTATTTGAGATTAATAATAAATTTTTTTATAAATCAAAAAAATCAAAAACTCGTTATATTTGCATTGAAAAAAAGACAGGTAAAAGATATTTGATAGCTGAGAATGCTCCAGTTACTGAAATAAATGTTTTATGACAAAGAATAAGAACTATTATTGTGTAATTATGGCCGGAGGAATAGGGAGCCGATTTTGGCCTATAAGCACTACAAAATTTCCAAAGCAATTTCATGATATTTTAGGAACAGGTAAAACATTAATACAACAAACATTTGAGAGATTAAATAAAGTTATCCTAAAAGAAAATATTTTTGTCATTACCAATAAAGAATATGTAGGACTAACTTTAAGTCAATTGCCGGATATTTCCAAAAATCAGATTATTGGTGAACCCAAAATGATGAATACAGCGGCTTGCAATATCTACATGGCAGAAAAAATACATAAGTTAAATCCAAATGCAAGTATCATTGTAGCTCCATCCGATCACTTAATTATCGATGAGGACTTATTTATTAAAAATGTTTTAACCGCATTACAACATGCGAGTAATGAAGATATATTAGTTACACTGGGAATATCTCCTACAAGACCTGATACAGGATATGGATATATTGAATATGCGAAAGAAGGAAAAGAGGGATTATACCAAGTAAAATCTTTTAAAGAGAAACCAAATCTCGAAACAGCAAAAGAATTTTTAAAAAGTAAAAATTTTTTGTGGAATTCCGGGATTTTCATTTGGTCTTCTCAAAGTATATTAAATTCTTATCTAAAATACCTTCCGGAGATGTACGAAATATTTAAATCCATTGTTCCCTATTATAATACAAATAATGAGGCGGAAGCAGTTGAAAAGATTTATTCCAAAATTGAAAAAATTTCTATAGATTATGGAATTTTGGAAAAATCAACCAATGTCTGGGTTATTCCTTCTACTTTCGGTTGGAGTGATTTAGGCACATGGAGTGCATTATATGAGAATTTTAATAAAAATGAAGAAGGTAATGCGGTTCATGGAAATAACATATATACCTACGATACCAGTAATACTATAATAAAAACAGACCTTTCAAACAAAATATATATTATTGACGGTTTAACAGATTTTATTATAGTGGATACTTCAGAAGCTTTATTAGTTTGTCCTCGAGATAACGACCAAAAAATAAAAGATTATCTGGAAAATATTAAAAAATTAGAAGAAGATAAAAAATCAAAATAAGGTTAATATTATTAACCTTATTTTTTATTTTTTAAATGATATAACATCGCTTCACGCGCCATCTTAAATATTTTCGAAGAAAATACAAAGTCTAATAATGCCTGATTATCAGAAGTAACTATGGAATTTTTATCTCCTTCCCATTCTTTTTTTCCGTTTTTTAAGTATATTATATTTTCTCCTATTTCAAGAACTGAATTCATGTCATGTGTATTAATAATAGTTGTAGTATCGTACTCACGAGTAATTTCATGAATAAGCGTATCTATTATTTGAGAAGTTTGAGGATCTAACCCTGAATTAGGCTCATCACAAAATAAATATTTTGGATTATTAACAATAGCTCGAGCAATGGCTACCCTTTTTTGCATTCCCCCTGAAATTTCTGAAGGAAATTTTTTGCGCGCATTAATCAGATTTACGCGTTCTAATACTTGATCAACGCGTTCTCTCATATCCTTCTCGGACAAATTCGCAAACATTTCAAGAGGAAACTTTACATTCTGCTCCACTGTCATTGAGTCAAAAAGCGCACTTCCTTGAAAAACAGTTCCTATTTCACTTCTTAATTTTTGTCTTGATGATACGGATAATTTCGATGCATCTGTATTTTCATATAGTATTTGTCCAGAAGAAGGTTCAAATAAGCCTAACAGACATTTAAGGAAGACGGTTTTCCCAGAACCACTTTGCCCTATGATCAAATTGGTCTTCCCTTTTTTAAAAGTAGCAGAAATGCCTTTAAGTACTTCTACTCCATCAAATGATTTAGTAACATTTATTGCTGAAATCATTGTTTAATCTAGTAAAACTTGTGTTAACATTAAATTTGTGATGATGATAAGAACTGTTGTCCATACAACCGCTGAAGTACTGTTACGTCCAACTTCCAAAGAACCTCCCTTTACTATATATCCATAATAAGAAGGCACAGTTGCTATGATAAATGCAAATACGATAGTTTTAATAAAACAGTAGTAAATAAAGAAATCAGGAGAAGCCATTTGCAGTCCTTGAACATAATCTACAGGCGCCCAACTTCCGGAAAAACTTCCTGCAAAATAGCCACCAAGTATTCCCATGATAAGGCTAATCATGATTAAGATAACATTAAAAAACAAAGAGGCTACTACTTTAGGGAGAATTAAATACGATGGGCTGTTTACACCCATAATTTCTAATGCATCAATCTGCTCGGTTACTCGCATAGTTCCTATACTGGAAGCAATAAAAGATCCCACTTTACCTGCTAAAACTACACTAATTATAGTAGGACAAAATTCTAATATCAATACAACTTTAGTTGCATAACCTACATAATAATCAGGAATAGGAAAGGAGGACGTTTTAAAATTGTTATACATCTGAATTGCTACAACAGCACCCACAAAAAATGATGTAAAAGCAACCAAACCTACTGAATTAACACCTAAATCATTTATTTCTCTAAGTAAGCTTTTTCTGAAAATATTTCTTTTTTGAGGCTTTTTGAAAACCCTGGCCATTAAGAAAGAATAAGCACCAATATTCGAAATCATTCCCATAATTGTGCGAAGTTACTATTTTTTTGTTTTTAAAAAAAGAAAGATTATTTTTAAAAGAATCTGTATTAATGACAACAACTTCTCTTTTGATCAGTTTGTTCTAACTTTAATGCTTGATTAGAAGGAGACACTAGATGTATGCCTAATCCTAAACCTCTTAAAATAAATAAAATACCTATGAGTATGATAAAGTAAGGAAAGATTTTCAAAATTTTAAATCTTATTTTAGCTCCTATAAATTTGCCTGTTAAAGTGGTTATAAACATAAAAGGAAATGTTCCTAACCCAAACATAGACATAAACATCATACCTTGAATAATTCCCCCAGAAGCAATAGAAGAAGTTAGGGCAACATATACTGCTCCACAAGGAAGAAATCCGTTAAGTACTCCGGTAAGATATCTAGAAGTATTATCTTTTCTTTTGAGAAATCTACCTAAGAATATTTTAATTTTTATCATAAATTTATTCATAGGTTTAAAATTATCTCCAATTTCTGTTGTTTTTCCTGGCAACAAAACCATTAGAATTAAAAGAATTCCGGCAAAAATAGATATATATTTTTGATATCCGGCTATATTAAAACTTTTTCCTACAATTCCCACAATTCCACCTAATAATGAATATGTAGTTATTCTACCAAGTTGATACAAGATGTTTTGAGAATAGAATTTAAATTTATTAGTAGCGTCTAAACCAATTGAAAATGCTATGGGACCACACATTCCAATACAGTGAAATCCGCCTAATAATCCTAGACTTAATGCCGTATATAAATATACTATATCTAATTCCATTTTATAGGTATTTCCATTTGATAATTTGTTTTTTCTTTTGTCCAATACAATTTTAAAGTGTAATTTCCCTTAACCAAAACTTTGGCTGGTATAAATAAGGTGTTTGACGGGACCCAATCAAACTCTTTTTTATTAATATCCAAAGCTTGTGAATTGGCTCTAATAAGCTTAAATTTTCCAATCGTATTGATTGAGTTAAATTCTTTTGGGAAAGTTATTTTGATGCCGGAATCAGGGATTATTTCAATTTTAGGTTTTTCTTTTAATAAAGAGGCATTATTAGTAGCATCAATTTCTTGTTGATAATTTATTTCTTCTTCATAATAATTATCCGTAACCAAATCAAAAGTATTTTTTGAAAATTCTACTGTGAATATTAGAGTACATATAAATATAATAAAGCAAGCAAGAGCAATTATTACTCCATGCCCCCAGGTAAATTTAAATTTCATAATTAAAAACGTATTTTAGAAGGGCCTATAAAGTTGGTCTTATATTCATCTATTTTTTTGCCATTTTCATCAAATATACCAATAATAATCTCTTCTTTTGTTTTAATTAGATCAGATTGTGGGATTTTTATTGTTGCGGTACCTTTAAGAGTTTGTTTGGGTTGTATCGTAAATTCTGTACCGTAACCTACTAAAGTGATTATAGCGTGATTTGGCTTTACAATTTTGACATGCAATTTTTTCTTTTCAGTCGTTTTATTAATAAAAATAAATTGATATTCATCGACTATTAACTGCTTTTCAATAGTAAATTGAGTACCAACAATTTTTAAAAATTTGGTTTCAACGTTTGATCTGAAAAAGAGCAATGAAATACAGACAGAAACAAATACAAAAAGAGCGATAGTATAAGCAATTAATCTCGGAGTAAATTTGAAATCGGTTCTTTTTTCAATCATATTTTCCGAAGCATATTTTATCAATCCTGTAGGCATCTTCATTCTAGTCATGACCATATCACAAGCATCGATACAAGCAGTGCAATTAACACATTCCATTTGCATACCGTTTCTTATGTCGATACCTGTAGGACAAACTTCAACACATTGTTTACAATCTATACAATCTCCTTTACCTAAGGCTTTTCTATCTTCATTTTTTTTAAACTTTGATCTTCCGGCAGTACCTTCACCTCTTACAAAGTCGTAAGCAATGTTTATAGTGTCTTTATCTATTAATACCCCTTGAAGTCTACCATAGGGGCATACAAAAGTGCAGGCTTGCTCCCTAAACCAGGCAAATACAAAATAAAATAGAGTTGTGAATATAATATATACAATGAATAAAGTTATGTGTTTAGAAATACCTTCTTTACCTATTTTTATTATCTCATCTGTTCCTAATACATAAGAAAAAAGTATAGCACAAATAGTTAGGGAAGCGATTAGAAATAAGGACCATTTTAAAATTCTTTTTTTTATTTTTTGACCGTTCCATACTTGATTATCTAAACGTATTTGCATATTTCTATCTCCATCTATCAAAAATTCTATTTTTCTGAAAACATGTTCCATAAAAATGGTCTGCGGACAGATCCAGCCACAAAATATTCTTCCGTAAATGACTGTAAAAACAATGATAAAGACAGTTGTAGTAACTAGACCTATCCCAAAAAGATAAAAATCTGATGGTGAAAAATATGCACCGAAAATATAAAATTGTCTATTTAATATATCAAAAAGAAAGATAGGATTTCCATTAATTTTAATGAACGGAAATACAAATAAACTAATAAGAAGAAGAGCACTTACTATATCTCTATATCTTGTAAATTTTCCATGAGGTTTTCTTGCGTATACCCATTTTCTTTCTCCTGAAACTTCTGCAGTAGCAAGGCTTTCTCTGAAATCTTCCTTTTGCTGTTCAAGGTCAGGAGTTTTTCTATCATCCGTTTCCTGAGACATGGTGTTTTATTTTATTTATTGTGTTTAATAGTTAGGTTAGTATAAATATAATTATTATTCATTAAATTACAATCTAAAATAAATAGATAAAATTATATCTTAAAAATAAAAAGCCTGATAGTTTCTTAAGAAACTAAGCAGACTTAATATGATTATTATTTTATTTTCCTGAATCTGATGAGGCTTGTGTAGTAGCTGTTGGAGCTGCTTCATTCGGATTCGGTGCAGTAGCTGGAGCTGTGCCTCCTTTATATGCTTTAGACCAAGGGGCTAAAGTACCTTGAGGCTCTTTAGCTGTATTATCTACAGACTTACCTTTAGCATCTTTTGGTGAATTTTTATTTAATTGATATAGATAGCTTGCTACTTTAACAATATCATTACCTTTTATTTCTCCAGTTGCTCCAAAGGCTCTCATAGTTGGATTGTTTTTACTTCCATTCCATACGGTATAGAATATATTTTTAAACTCGGAATCTTCATTAGCATTATTATATTCTTCCTGAATGTTAATCCAATAATCGTCAGTTTGGTTGGGGCCTGAAAGTCCTTTTGCGCCGTCCCCATGACAAGTTTTACAAAGTTGATCATATATTACCTTTCCATCGGCTACAGCATCAGGATTAAATTGTGCCGTTTCTATGGTAGCTTGAGGGGCAATTTTTTCATATTCAGTAATTTCTGCTAACTGAGTTTTGTATTCTTCTTCATATTCAACATCCGGATGTGCGAAGGTTGTAAATGAATAAGAGAAGAAATATACCACTCCGTATGTGATGGTTACAGCAAATAAGCCGATGTACCATCTGGGGAGTCGATTATCTAACTCTTTTATATTGTCGTATCCATGGTCTATTAACTTGATTTCGCCGCTCTCTTCTGCTTTACTTTGTTTAAATGCATCTCTCCAAACTCTTGTTAGATAAGGCGTTTTTACAAGTTCTAAATAGTCCTTTTTTTCATTTTCTGTAAGCAGTTTGAATTTTTCGGCATCTATAAGTGCATTCAAAGAATTGTTAATAAGTAATAACACAAATGAAATGGCAATGGTAGCCAAAAATATAGGATTTGTGATGAAATCAAAATTTTGCAAGAACATGTAAAATGCTCCGGTAATTAAAAATACCGCTAGTATAGCATTTATGACAAAGGGTGTTCTAGGTTTCATATGATCATTTTGTATTTTATTATTTATTCCTTTTTATCTTTTTCTTCTAATGGTAGATTGCTCATATTTGTATAATAATCTTTTGGCTTATTCATTACCATAAAGGTTACGCCAAGAAAGAATAGGACAAAAAGCAGAAGGGCTAGGCTTTGATAAATTATTGCATTGTCTACTCCTGCGATTATCTTATTATAAAATTTTAGCATTTTTTTAATTATTAGCTGTTTGTGTTTTTTTGATATCAACACCTAATCTTTGTAAATAAGCTATTATTGCAACAATTTCTCTTTTTTCTAAAGGTACAAAATTGGCGCCTTCAGCCTTAGCAGATGTATCAAATCCGGCTTTATAGTCTGGTCTGTCAGTAAATATACTGGTAGCAATTTCTTTAGCTTGTGCTTCCATATTTGCCTGATAATTGTCTATATCTTTTTGCTCATATGGGACATTAAACCAATTTTTCATCAATTCAAGCTTTTCTTTGGTTTTAGATACATCCAGTTTATTATATATTAACCAAGGATAACGAGGCATAATTGAACCGGGAGAAGTTTCTCTAGGATCGAATAGATGGGTAAAATGCCATGAATCCGGGTTTTTTCCTCCTTCTCTATGTAAATCTGGCCCTGTTCTTTTAGATCCCCAAAGGAATGGCCTGTCATATACATATTCTCCTGCCTTTGAATATTCTCCATATCTAACCACTTCATCTCTAAATGGTCTAATCATTTGAGAATGGCAAGCATTACAACCTTCCCGAATATATAAATCTCTACCTTCCAATTCTAAGGGAGTATAAGGTTTTACGCTAGTAATTTGAGGTATATTAGATTTAACAAAAATAGTAGGCAATATTTCTACTGCTCCTCCAACAGCTAATGCAATGATAGCTAATATAGAGAAGAAAAGAGGGGTTCTTTCCAACCAAGAAAAAGTTTTTTCATTGACTCCTTTAGCTGGAGAAATATTTAATGCTGGAGCTTCTGCTTCTTCATTAGCTACAAATTTTCCTTTTCTAACTGTTGCAATAATGTTTATTACTAATAATATAGCTCCTGATAAGTAAAATACTCCACCGATAAATCTGAAAATAAAGAAATATCTTAAAGAAGTAACGGTTTCTAAGAAGTTTTTAGTTACTAGAGTTCCATCTGGATTAAACTGTTTCCACATAAGTCCTTGAGTAAATCCACTCATGTACATAGGGATAACATATAAGATTATTCCCATAGTACCTAACCAAAAATGCCAATTTGCTAATCTTACTGAATATAACTTAGTATTATAAATTCTTGGAATGATATAATAAATTGCTCCAAAAATTATAAACCCGTTCCATCCTAGAGCTCCTAAGTGAACGTGACCTATAACCCAATCTGTAAAGTGGCCTATTTTATTTAATGTTTTGGTAGCTAATAACGGTCCTTCGAAAGTTGCCATACCATAACAGGTTACAGCTACTACAAACATCTTGAGTATTGGATCTTCTCGTACTTTGTCCCATGCTCCTCGTAAGGTTAATAATCCATTAAGCATACCACCCCAAGATGGAGCAATTAACATAATGGAAAATGCAGTTCCTAACATTTGAGCCCAAGCAGGTAAAGATGTATATAATAGGTGGTGTGGACCAGCCCACATATAAACAAATATCAATGACCAAAAGTGTATTATTGACAATTTGTATGAAAATACTGGTCTGTTAGCTGCTTTTGGTAAATAGTAATACATCAACCCTAAAATAGGTGTAGTTAAGAAAAATGCTACAGCATTGTGACCGAACCACCATTGTACCATTGCATCTTGAACTCCTGAATATATGGAATAGCTTTTTGCGTATAAAATATTTGAATCTAAAGGAATAGCAAGGTTATTAAATACCCATAATAAGGTAATACCTCCCCAGGTAGCTATAAAAAACCAAATGGCCACATACATATGGCTTATTCTTCTTTTGGCAATGGTTATAAACATATTTAGCCCGAATAATATCCAAATGATGGCTACCATAATATCTATAGGCCATTCATGTTCTGCATACTCCTTGGAAGTATTTATTCCCATTAAAAAAGTTATTGCTACAGATACGATAATTAATTGCCACCCCCAAAAATGAATCCAGCTTAATAAATCATTAGTTCGGCATTTCAATAGTCGCTGGGTTGCATAATAAAATCCTGTAAAAAATCCGTTACCAACGAATGCATAAATTACGGCACTTGTATGTAGCATTCTCAATCTTCCATACCCCATAAAACCATGAGACCTTGCTAATTCGGCCCCTTCACTACCAAAAAAGAATTCGGGTAGAGTAGGTATGAATAATAATGAGGCTACAGTAAGTCCTACAATGAAACCGACTATACCCCAGAATATGGTTGCATAGGCAAATGCTTTAGTAATTTTATTATCATATGAAAATTTTTGTGTTTCCATTTGTATAGTATGTAGTTACTTTATTATTTTCTTATTTATTATTTTTTTGTTCTTCGTTTATATTATCGTCATTGGAATCGAATAATATTCGCACGGCAGGTGATTCGTCATCGTCAAATTGTCCTTTCTTTATTCCATAGATAAAAAGAACCAAAAATATAATGGCTAACGAAAGGCTGCATAATATCATTAAATATAATATTTCCATACTGACTGAACAAAAATACATTTTATTTAATATGAATGATAATGATTTGTTACATATTTTTACATCGGATGTTTAATTTAGAATATTTCTAAATTAAGGCTAGGTATAGGTACAATAACTTACTTGGGATGTGGTAAATTTATTTCATTTATGGATAAACATTTTGTAACCAATAATTCTGCTTACTAAGGTAGTAAATGTTACAACGGATATGGAACTTAGTGGCATGAGTATAGCAGCAACTAATGGAGAAAGCTTATTTGAAACAGCAAAACTTAATCCGATAATATTATAACAGAAACTAATAACGAAACATAGGGATACTATACCTAATGCTTTTTTTGATAATTTAAGATAGGAAGGTAGATAAGAAAAATTATTTCCATCTAAAATAGCATCTGAAGAAGGGGTAAAGCTATTAATGTCGTCTGATATAGCGATACCTACGTTAGACTGTCTCAAAGCTCCAGCGTCGTTTAGTCCATCACCGAGCATCATCACATGATAGCCTTTTTCTTGTAATTCCCTAATGTAGTCCAATTTGTCTTGAGGAGATTGATTAAATTTTAAAATTGTTTCTGGTGAAAATATTTTTTCTAATCTATATTTTTCGGAATCGTTATCTCCGCTTAATAGAGAAATTTTATAATTGTTAAGAGCGTTTATTGTTTCTTTTAAATCTTTTCTATATTGATTTTTAAAGATATAATGCCCCTTATATATATCGTTAATGGAGATATGAACAGAAGTATCTGAACTTATCTTTTTTTTAGCTCCTACAAAATCGGAAGAACCTATTTTAAAGAACATTCCATTAACATTTCCTTTTATACCTTTTCCGGGAATTTCTTCATACAATTTAACAGGTATAAATTCAGAAGACATCGATATGTATTCATAAAGCGATCTGCTTAGTGGGTGATTGGAATTTTGTAATAAAGCTTTTAAATTTTCTAATTCTTTAGTAGTTAATTCATTACCTGTATAGCTGATTTTACTGGCTTTATTTATAGTGAGTGTTCCTGTTTTATCGAAAACTATATGATTTATTTTTGCTAACTTTTCTACAGTAATGGCATCTTTTACATAAAATTTTTCTTTACCGAAAACCCTCATTATATTCCCTATGGTAAATGGAGCTGAAAGAGCTAAAGCGCAAGGACAGGCAACGATCAATATAGCTGTGATAACTTGGTACATTTGTGAAGGACTTTTTTCAATTAAGTACCAATATAAACCGCTTAAAATTGTGATAATTAGTAGTACAATAACGAAGTATTTACTTATATTATTAGTAATAGATTCAATGGTGGAAGAATCTTTTTTGAACGCTTCATTGTTCCATAAACGAGTGAGGTAGCTTTGGTTAACTTCTTTAATGACTTCTAGCTCAATAGTAGTGCCGGACTGTTTGCCTCCGGCATATATTTTTTCTCCGACCTTCTTTTCAATGAGTTTAGATTCTCCAGTGATGAAACTATTATCTATAAAGCCTTCTCCATGAATTAAAACGGAGTCTGCAGGAATTATTTCTTGATTTCGGATTAGAATACGGTCTCCAATTTTTAAGTTTGAAATAAGAACATTTTCCTGGCTAGTATTAGGACCAATTTTGGTAACTGCAATAGGATAAAAAGATTTATAATCCCGATCGAATGCTAATGATTTATAGGTTCTTTGCTGAAAATATTTTCCTAGAAGCATAAAAAACAGAAGTCCGCAGAGTGAATCAAAATAGCCGTTGCTGATCCCTGTATATGCTTCAAAACAGCTTCGCGAAAATAAGGCGATAATTCCAATAACAATCGGGAAATCAATGTTTAAAACGCCATGCTTTAAAGCACCCCATGCAGATTTATAATAATCTGAAGCACAATAAAAAACTACAGGTAGAGAAAAAAGAAACATAAGAATTCTGAAAAAGTAGCTGTATTGTTGTAACCATAGGTCTTTTTCATTTTCAAGAAATTCAGGAAATGCTAATAACATAATATTTCCAAAAGCAAATCCTGCGATACCGATTTTTATGAGTAGAGTGTGATCAACTTTTTCATGTTTTTTTTCTGTAGTTTCAAAATTAATTACGGGCTTATAACCTAAATCTGTAAGAAAATGAGCCAATTCACTTAATTTATACGATTCATTTCTATAAGCTATTTGAACTGTTTTTGCGGAAAAATTAACCGTAGAATAAATAATTTTTTTGTTGATTCCCTTTATGCTTTCCAATAGCCATATACAAGCACTGCAATGAATTGCCGGTATTTTAAAAGTAATCAGTGTTATTCCGTCTTCCGAATAATCGATAATCTTATTAAAAATTTGAGGAGTGTCTAAAAATTCAAAATAATTTTGACCTTTTTCAGGTTTTATTCCTGCATTTGAATTGAGACTGTAGTAGTTTTCCAGCTTATTTTGATTTAAAATTTCGTACACGGACTTACATCCATTACAACAAAATATTTTATTATCAAAATCAATTTTTATATTATTCTCGATAGTTTGTCCACAATGAAAACAATGCTCACTCATATAAAAAATTCTAGTCCTGGATGTACAAAGTTATATCCTTTTATTTAAAATTAAAGTATTATTTTTGTGCATAATTTGTTAAAAATATGAGTAATATCATGCCTAAAAATTCAGTAGACTTAATTATATCAGAATTAAAAAATAAAGAAATTCTTAGTAAATTTACTAAAGATGAGTGTAATATTCTAGATAAGGAAATGAAGGAGATTCGATATGAAAAAGGTCAGGAAATTATACATGAAGGATATAAGCCTACCGGTATATATGGAATTTTAAGTGGAACCGGGAAAATTTATAAAAGAGGATTTAATGGTAAAGAGCAAATACTTCGTTTCGTCAAAAAAGGAGAAATAGTCGGATACCGATCTTTATTAGGAGGAGAAACCTTCAGTGCCTCTTGTACAGTTATCGATGATATTACCGCTGTTTACATCCCTGAAATTATTTTTCACCGTTTATTAGAAGTGAGTTCAAAAGTTGCCTTTGATGTATTAAAAAAGATTTCTCAGCATTTAGGTGAAGCGGGAAAAACGATTACTCTATTGGCGCAAAACACTGTACGTGAAAGGCTGGCGGTAATTTTACTTTTTTTAGAAAAGAAACTTGATGTTGATCATGAAGGATTTATTAAAATAAACTTAACGCGTGAAGAAATGGCAAATTTGATTGGTACAGCTACAGAAAGTGCCATCCGTTTAATTTCAGAATTCAAAAACGATGAACTTATTGAAGTGGAAGGCAGAAGAATAAAAATTATTAACCATCAAAAACTTTCGCGTTTAGGGCATGTGGTATCGTAAAAACTAATCGTAAAATTACTATAACTCTATGATTTAAGTTCACTAAGTTCCAGCCATCGTGTTTCTTTAGAATCCAATTTCTGTATTAAATTTTCTAATTGTTTACTGATTTCTTGAATTTCTTCGAAACTTAAATTTAAAGAAGATAATTTTTCAGTTAATTTATTTTTTTCTTTTTCCAAGTTAGGAATTTCTTTTTCCAACATTTCTAATTCCTTTTTTTCTTTAAAAGATAATTTAGGAGTTTTGTTAATTTTTGTATTTATATCTTTTATTTCATTTTTAGATGTATCTTTAACAGTTTCAGAATTTTTTTCTTTAGATTTTAAATAATAATGAGTGTAATTTCCTATAAATTGAGATATTTTTCCATTTCCTTCAAAGATCATTAGTTCATCAACTACTTTGTCCATAAAATACCTGTCGTGACTAACAATCAATACGCATCCTTGGTATTCATTTAAAAAACTCTCGAGAACGGTTAGGGTTGGTAAATCCAGATCATTAGTAGGTTCGTCTAGAATTAGAAAATTTGGATTTCTAAATAAGATTGATAATAATTGTAATCTCTTTTTCTCTCCTCCACTCAATTTGGAAATATAGGTATATTGAGTTTCAGGTGTAAAAAGAAACATTTCTAAAAATTGGCTGGCAGTAATTTGTTTTCCATTAGATAAAGGAAAATAATCTGCAATATCTTTCACAAAATCAATTACTCTTTGGTCTTCTTTAAATGAAAGACCTTCTTGTTTGAAATGCCCGATATTTAAGGTTTCGCCCCATTCTATGGTTCCTGAATCAAATTGCTCATGTTTTTCAAGTATTTTTAAAAAAGTTGTTTTACCTACCCCATTTTTTCCTATTATTCCGATTTTCGCTCCTCTAGCAAAGGAATATGAAAAGTTATCTAAAATTACTTTATTTCCAAAATGTTTAGAAACATGCTCCATTTCAATAATTTTTTTCCCAAGTCGAGTCATTTGCATGTCTAATTGAACTTTTGTATCCGATATGCTTTTTTTTGCGATTTCTTCCGTTTTATAAAAGCTTTCAATTCTACTTTTAGATTTGGATGTTCGGGCTTGAGGTTGCCGTCTCATCCATTCTAATTCTTTACGATATAAATTCTTTGCTTTATCCGTTTGGGCTAATTGATTCTCAATTCGTAAGGATTTATTTGTTACATAAGTTTCATAGTCTCCGGAATGTGAATATATGACTCCATCTTCCAATTCAAAGATTCGTGTACAAATTGCGTCAAGAAAGTAACGATCATGAGTAACCAAAATTAGAGTTTTATTTTCCTTGTTAAGAAAGAATTCCAACCATTCAACCATTTCAATATCTAAATGATTGGTAGGTTCGTCAAGTATTAATAAAATATTTCCTTTTTCAAAACTTATATCAATTAAAAATTTGGTAAGTGAAAGTCTTTTTTGCTGGCCTCCGGATAAATTTTTTATTTTTTGTGTAAGAAAATCAATTTTTAATTTAGAAATTATTTCCTGAATAACAGGTTCCACTTTCCATCCATCGTATTGATCCATTTTTTCAATAAGTCTTAATAATTGGGGGTTGGATGGATCGCTCTGCACCATCTTATCGTATTGATGAACAATATCCAAAACAGGATTTGAATGAGAAAATATATATTCTTCAGCAGTTACTTCTCCATCGAAACTTTCCGATTGTTCAAACATAACTACTTTACTGTCTTTATTAAGCAATACTGTTCCAGAATCGGGAACTTCAATCCCAGCTAGGATTTTTAATAAAGTAGTTTTTCCATTTCCGTTTTTGGCAACTAATGCAATTTGATCTCCTTCATTTACATGAAAAGAAACATTCGAAAATAAAGTTCTTATACCATAAGACTTACTAATGTCTTCTACTGAAAGATAATTCATAGATTAAAAATAGAAAAGCAAAAATACGTTTTCTAAATTACTTTATAGATAATTCAATTTTGTTTTAACTGGATGATTTATATAGTATCATATGGCAAACTAATAAAATTGTAAGAAAAATATTAAGGATAATACCTATAGAAGCATCTATATTTTTAAAGTCTTTCATGCGTGCATATATACTCAGTAAAAGGCAGAATAATTCAACTCCAACCATAGTATAATTTAACCAAGTTGGAACAAAACAATATAAATTTCCCAGCAAAAAAGCTATTAGATTTAATATAATTATTCCTGCTAAAAAAACGAAAATGCTTATGTTATTCATAATTAATATAATTTAATGAGAGCTATGCTTTAAAAATATTTATTGTATTTTTTAGCTCTAAGAGTTAAGATTATAATAAATATGATAATCTAATTTTATTCCAAAATTCAATAAAATAAGCAAAAAAATAATTAAATATTATTTAAAATAAAAATGAATGATAAAAGGAATTATGAAAGTGATCTACATTTTATCGAAAAGAAAATAACTGATTTATTTTAAATCTGATAGAATTGGAATTATATTGTAGAATTAAAATTTTCAATTGGCAAACTTGTCAAGAGTTTATAGAGATTTTGTTAATGTCAGAAAAAGAGTTTAAGAATGAACTTGCAAAAAGCTGATTTAATCTTTAAAATGCAATTAAATTTTTTAAAAAATTTACATGAAAATAAAATTGATAAAAATTCGTTAAATAAAAAAATCCATAATCTTTTTCTTAACGAATTGATTATGGATTTATGAAGTGGTACCTCTTGGAATCGAACCAAGGACACAAGGATTTTCAGTCCTTTGCTCTACCAACTGAGCTAAGGTACCTCTCATTTGGGATTGCAAATATAGGACATATTTTTTAATGACAAAATATTTTTCAAAAAAAAATCAATTTTTTATTACTTCTTTATTCTTGCTAAGAATTTTTACTTACAATTATTTTTATAATCGATACATTATTAACATATTTGTATATTGTATAAAAACGCACTGAATGAAAATTAAAATTTTCTCAATATTATCATTTATTATTTTTCTGAATGTAATTTATGCTCAGCAAACTTCTACTTCACCTTATTCTTCATTTGGATTAGGGGAAAGTAAAACTAATTCCGATATCGTGATTTCATCGATGGGAGGTTTAGGTACATCTTATATTTCAGATTTTAATAATGAAGCTAACTTTATTAATCCGGCAGCTAATAGAAATTTAAGGTACACTAGTTACAATATTGTAATTAATACCGATTATACTAATGCAAAGACTTCAAATGTAAGTAGTGATCGATCTACAACTTATTTGGCCAATCTATCCTTAGCTTTTCCAGTTGGTAACAAATCGAGAGTTGGGGTTAACTTACAACCTTATACCAATATAGGGTATGATATAAATATGGAAAATTTAGGGATAGTAAACCAAAGATCCTTATTTAAAGGAAGGGGTGGACTCAATGCATTTAGTGGAATGTATTCCTACAATATATCTGAGGAATTTTCTTTAGGAGCTAAAATTGGTTATGTATGGGGAGATTTGAAAAAAGATCAAGAAATATCTTTACAAAATGCAAATTTAATTTCAGGTATTTTTAATAAACAAGAATACGGTTTCTTCGATTATACGTTAGGGGTTGCTTATCATAAAAAATTAAAAGATAATCATATATTAAAAATCGGAGCGACCTATAATATAGGACATAATATAGATGCAGATGTAAATTATCTTTATTCAACTTATAATTATAACAATAATAATGAAAAAATCACTGTTGATACATTAAATTATGTTAAAGGAACCCATGATGCAAAATTACCATCATCGTATTCGTTCGGGGTTTCTTATGGAAAAGAACATAAATGGTCTTTAGGTGCAGATTTTAAATTTACTGATCAATTTAAATTGAAAATACCGGAAGATAATTTTAATTATAAAAATAAATATCGTGTAGCTGTAGGTGGATGGTATCTTCCAAATATAAATGGTTTTAGATCTTATTTTGAAAAAATTGTTTATCGTTATGGTGTGTATTATGAAAATACAGGGCTTGACGTAAATAATAAAACTATCAACCAATATGCATTAACAGCTGGACTAGGATTACCTTTAGGAAAGAGGGGTAAATATGATCCTTCCATGCTTAATTTAGGAATTGAATTAGGGCAAAGAGGAACTAAATCAAATGGGTTAATTAAGGAAAACTTTGTTAATTTTAAGGTAGGGTTTAATTTTGATGATCTTTGGTTTAGAAAAAGACAATACGATTAGAATTTTTCAAATTTAATATTCCTTTCATCTATTTATGGTACTAAAAATTAAAGATATAAAGAACTGGATATTTCTAATCATTTTTATATTTATTTATGCCTCTTGTTCAGATGAAAAAGGAGAAAATAGAGGGGGGAAAAATACAAATTTTGCTTCAAGAAAAATATATAATGCTACGATAACATTGACTGATTCAATTTATGCAGTTATTAAATTAAGAGCTCCCCTTATGGAGGAATATGAATTTGTTCCAACTCCCTATACTGTTTTTCCTAAAGGGCTGGATCTGGATTTTTATCAAAAAGATAAAGATCCCGGACATTTAAAGGCTGATTATGCTAAAATAATTGAATCTACGGGTTGGTATGAGGCTCGTAAGAATGTAGTGATCATTAACTCGGATAAGGATACCTTAAAAACCAATGAGATATTTTGGAATAAGAAAGAAAGGAAAATTTTTTCTAATGATACAGTAAAAATTTATAGAGCAGACGGAATTACTACCAATATTTCGTTTAATGGAATCGAATCATCTGAGGATTTTAAGAATTTTAAGTTGAAAAAAAATAAAGGTACATTGCCTTATAACGATGATTTAAAAACAAATAGTAAATAATTTTTATTTCAAAAAAAAATAATATAAATGACCTTGATAAATAAAAAAATATGTAATTATTAAATAAAGATGTATATTAGTAACTTGAAAAATTTATATTTTTTAATTAAAATAAGTAAACAACAATGAAAAAAAATTATACTGTTTTTCTTCTACTACTTACGCTTTCAGCATACGCTCAAAGAGGAAAAGTAAAAGAAACATCTGAACAAGATGTTTATTTTAAGCAAGATGGAGAAAATATCTTAGTTTATAGGGGTTCATTGGAGGGAAGTACAAGTAATGGCTATGCATTTGCGTATGGAAAAGATGAAAAAATTAATATAATAAAGACTAAAAAATCGGTAGTCCCAACGTTTACTTCACCAAATGAAGTGGTAATTGTACAAGATGAAGCTGGAAACAGATATTGGAAATTGATTGATGGAACAATCGTAAAAACCGAATTAGAAAGAGAAGTTTCTACTTTGCCGAAAGCAGAGGAAATGCCTGTAATAAATAAAAGAGAAGAAAAGAAACCAGAAAAATTAACTGAAGTAAATGAAGCTTCAACTGTTGTAAATGAGGTTCCGGAAGAAATTGTTGAAGAAAAACAAGAAGTTGTTTCGCCGGAAAAAGAAATAGAAATTCAAATAGAGGAAGCTAATGTAGTTGAAGATAAATCGAAGGAATTTTTATCTGCTCCGGAGGTTAAAATAAATCAAGAACAAAAAAATTCAAATGAAGCTTTCGGATCAGAAGAAATAATAGAGGAAATTTCTAGTCCTGCTCCTCAAATTGAAGAAAAAACGGTAGAAGTAGAACCAATTGTTAGTCCTGCTCCTCAAATTGAAGAAAAAACGATAGAAATAGAACCAATTGTTAGTCCTGCTCCTCAAATTGAGGAAAAAACGGTAAAAGTAGAACCAATTGTTAGTCCTGCTCCTCAAATTGAAGAAAAGACAGTAGAAATAGAACCAATTGTTAATCCTACTCCGCGAACTGAAGAAAAAACGATAGAGATAAAATCAATTGTTCGCCCTGCTCCTCAAATTGAAGAAAAAGCAGTAGAAATGGAACCAATTGTTAATCCTGCTCCGCGAACTGAAGAAAAAACGATAGAGATAGAATCAATTGTCCGACCTGCTCCGCAAATTGAAAGAGATGAAAAAATTGAAGTTTCTATACCTAATGAAGGAAAAGAAGATAATGTAGAAGTGGAAGAGGATAAAAAAATAATTTCAACTATTGGAGAAGATGGAATTGAACAAATACAGGTTATAGGTGAAGAAGTAGGGGATACTTCTGATTTTTTTGAAAAAAATTATGAAGATATGACTAGGAAGGAGAAAAAATTGTACAAGAAAAATGAAAGGAAATTAATGAGAGAATTAGAAAAAGAACTTAAAAAATAATTGAATAAAATATATTTATTCCAATAAAATAAAGAACCTATTCAGCATTACCACTGAATAGGTTTTATTTTTTTTGAAACTAAATATTCATTCGTACGATTAAAAGGTCTTGAGCCGAAAAAACCTCTATGTGCAGATAAAGGAGAAGGATGAACTGATTTTATAATACAATGTTTGTGAGTATCAATTAAATCAATTTTTTGTTGTGCATAGCTTCCCCATAATATAAAAACAACATGCTCTTTTTCTGAAGATATTTTATGAATCACTGAGTCAGTAAAGGTTTCCCATCCTTTTTTTTGATGAGAACCGGCTTGGTGAGCCCGCACAGTAAGAGTTGCGTTTAGCAAAAACACTCCTTGTTTTGCCCATGGAGTTAAATCGCCCGATTTTAATTCTACTCCGGTATCATTCTTTAATTCGGTAATAATATTTCTAAGAGAAGGAGGATAAACAATTCCATCTGGTACAGAAAAACATAATCCCATAGCTTGTCCCTCTCCATGATAAGGATCTTGACCTAACAATACTACTTTAACCCGGTCGAATGGAGTTAATTCAAAAGCTTTAAAAATATTTTTCCCTTTAGGATAACAGGTATGTTCTTTATATTCCTGCTTTACAAAATTTATTAAAGAAGAAAAATAGGGTTTTTCAAATTCCGATTGTAATAAATTTTTCCAGGATGGTTCAATATCTATATTCATACCAGTAAAGGTAAAAAATAAATAAGAGAAATTTTCTAAACTTTTGATGTGAATTAAATAGAATAAGTATTGAAATTTAATGCTTTAATTCTATTCTCTGAAATCAATTCTTGTAAATATTCATGAATTTTTTCAAAAGGTATATTTTGAAATTCTGCATAAATGTCCTCTCTACTTCTAGGCTCTTTTTTTATAAAATTAAGAATCTCTAGTAAGTAAGAATCTCCTTCAATTTTAGATTCACAACAAACATCACACTTATCACAAGACTGGTTTGATTTTTCGTTAAAATATCCCAGAATTAGTCTCATTCTACAATATTTTTTATTTTTTATAAAAAATTCCAGCTCCTTGTATTTTACTAATTTATTCTGTTGGATTGCTTGAAACTTATCCCAATATTTGCCTAAAAATATTTGATCATTTCTCGGTTCAAGAAAAAGAATTTTTTGTTTATTGCCATCTATATAGGAAATATCTCCCGTTTGATTATATTTTACTAGCATAGAATGTAAGTCATGAGTAGGAATTAAAAGACTTTCAGCTAATTTTTTTTCATCAAATTTAATTTGATACGAAAAAACGCCGGTTATTTTTCTTGCTATTTTTTCCAATATAATAGAATCTTTACCATAAAAATTTGTATCTAATCTTTCAATGGGAAAATTTATTTTTAACAGACTTTCCGATGGTTCAAATTTCCACTGGAGTACAGAGCTATTATGAAGAAATTCTAATATAGGGATGATTTTATTTTTGCTTATTTGGGTACGCTGTTGAAATAGATTTAAATCAAAATCAAAAATATTTTCAGGTAATTCATTGGGTACAATGCTAAACATTGAAAATAAATAACGTAAAATTTTGCTGTATTCAGATTTAGAAGAAATAGTTTGGGTTAATGAAGAATAAATATCTGAAAACTCTTGCTCATTCCATAACAAAAAAGTATGTGATAAATGTCCGTCTCTCCCTGCACGTCCTACTTCTTGGTAATAATTTTCTAAAGAATATGGAGGGGAAAGATGAATAATAACACGTACATTTTCCTTATCGATACCCATTCCAAATGCATTAGTTGAAATTAGAACTTTACTGTCACTATCCGTCCATTCCCTTTGTTTTTTTATCTTTTCATAAGCAGGCAAACCTGCATGGAAAAAGTCAACATCAAACCCTTTTCTTTTTAAAGTTTCATATACATTTTTAGTTTCATTTCTTGTTCTGCAATAAATTATTCCTGATCCTTTATAACGATGTAATATTCTTTCAATCTGTCCTAATTTATCATGTATGTTCATGACTTGTAAAGAAAGATTCTCTCTTTTAAATGATTTTTTAAAAACTTGAGCATTAGTTAAGTCTAGCTTTTTTATTATTTCTGAAAGAACCTTGTGCGTTGCAGTGGCTGTTAATGCCATGCATGGAATATGATATCCGATATGTTCCCTAAATTTTTTAATTTGTTGGTAAGACGGACGAAAATCATTTCCCCATTCAGAGATACAATGTGCCTCGTCTACGGCGATAAAGGATATTTCAATGTCTTTACTGATTTCTAAAAATGTTTTATTTAATAGTCTCTCCGGGGAAACATATAGTAATTTTAATTCATTATTTTTTAATTTATTAAATACTGAAATTTGTTGATCAGGAGTTTGTTCGGAAGAAATAAATTCAGCTGGAATCATTTTCTTTTTTAATAAACTAACTTGATCTTTAATGAGAGCAAGTAAGGGAGATATTACAATGCAAGTACCCCGGGCTATAATGGAAGGTATTTGGTAACAAACTGATTTGCCTGCCCCTGTAGGTAGTAGAGCAACCGTGTCGGTAGCTTCTAAAATTGTAAGAATTATTTCTTTTTGAAGAGGCCTGAATTCTTTATATCCCCAATAAGATTCAAGAATTTTATTTGGTAATGAAGGGTCCATTTAAAATAAGGGATGTATTTTCAAACAACAAATATATAAAAGAAAAAATTATCCGAATCTAGATTGCTATAAATGTTTGTTGCTGATATTATGTGAGATAAATAAAAAAAGAATCCTATATTTACAACTAAAATAAGTAAAGTAGAAAAAAACTTAAAAAAGTTATTTTTTACGTAACAAATTTTGAGATTATTATACAAATATAATTGAAATTAGTTATCATGAATAATAAAGTTCTTAAAATAGTTTTATCTATTGCTTTTATTGCACTTTTATTGTATTGTATTTGGTATGTAATAATAACCAATACACGGTCGAATGATAAGTTTGAGACAGAGTCTCCGGTAATTATGACTATTCAGCAAAAAGCTGTGGCAACCGGTAAAATTAACCCAAAAGAAAGGATTGAAATCAAACCTAATATTTCGGGAATCATAAAAGAAATATATATAAAAGAGGGTGATGAAGTAAAAGTAGGACAATTATTGGCTACCATTAAAGTTGTGCCGGTGGTATCTACTGTTAATACAGCTATGCAAAATATTAACTCTGCAGAAATTAAGTTAGCTAATCAAAAAAAAGTTTTCGATCGTCAAAAGCTTTTGTTTGGTCAAGGAGTTATTTCTAAGCAAGATTTCGAAAGCGCAGAAACAGAATATAAAATAGCTAAGCAAAATCTAAATCAAGCTCAAAAAGATTATGATATTGCTAAAACGGGTATAACTTCAGGATTAGAAGATTTAGCCAGTATCCAAGTTCGTTCCACGGCAAATGGACAGGCTTTGGAAGTCCCTGTAGAAGTAGGGGACCAAGTAATTGAAGCTAATACTTTTAATGCAGGAACAACTATTGCAAGTATAGCGGATATTAGTAAGATGATTTTTGAAGGTAAGGTTGATGAATCTGATGCAGGAAAAATGCACGAAGGAATGAAACTTAAAATAATTATCGGTGCTCTTCAAGATAAAGATATAAATGGAAGATTAACTTTTATTTCCCCTCAAGGTAAAGAAGAAAATGGAGCGGTAAAATATAAAATCAAAGCAGATATTATAATTCCTGAAGGTGTTTCTATACGTGCTGGATATAGTGCTAATGCAGAAGTAATTCTTAGTGAAAGAAAAAATATTTTAGCCATTAGAGAAGCTTTAATGCAATTTGACGGAGAAAAACCTTATTTGGAAGTTTTACAGTCTGATGGGAAATTTAAAAAAGTATATGTTAAATTAGGGTTATCTGACGGGATATATGTGCAAGTTAAAGGTATTTCTAAGAACGATAAATTAAAAATTTGGAATACTTCCGATCAAGATAAATCAGAAAGAAAAAAATAGTTATCATATATATAAAAAAAATTGTAAAGCATCTGATTTTTTCTTCAGATGCTTTTTTATTATAAGAAAACTGAATATTAAATAATTCAAAAATAATTTATAACTAAATACTATAAATTTGACTAAAAGAAGATACTACTCCATTGACTTTAATAAAATGAAGTAATAATACTTCTTAAAATGAATATATATCTAAAAACTTTAGATTTAATATTCCTTTTACTATTACCATCAATGTATTAAATATCAATCATAATATAATATTTTTAAAACAAAAGTCAACATAATTTGTAGCATTAGGTAAAGAAACTTATCAGACGATAAATTTAAATTAATGTATTTTTGTATTTATGATTTCCAAAGAGACCATAGATAAGATTTTTTCTACAGCCAGAGTGGAAGAAGTAATTTCCGATTTTATAAATCTTAAAAAATCGGGAAGTAATTATAAAGGTTTGAGCCCATTTGTAGATGAAAAAACTCCATCATTTATGGTTTCCCCATCAAAACAGATTTGGAAAGATTTTTCATCCGGAAAAGGAGGTAATGTGGTTACATTCATCATGGAACAAGAACATTACACGTATCCAGAAGCATTACGTTACCTGGCAAAAAAATATAATATTGAAATTGAGGAGGATAGTAAAGAGCAGACTGAAACTCAAAAAGAAATTCAATTAAATAAAGAAAGCCTATATCAATTATCTGAAGTAGCTAATGAATATTTTCAGAATCAACTTTGGAAAACCGAAGAGGGCAATAATATAGGTATTTCTTATTTTAGAGAAAGAAGTATACGCGATGATATTATTAAGCAATTTCAATTAGGCTATTCCCCTAAGGAATGGGAAGCTTTTACGCAATTCGCATTTAATAAGGGATATAAAAAAGAGATATTAGAACAGTCCGGTTTAACCATATTTAAAGATGTAACAGATAAAGGTTTTGATCGTTTTAGAGAAAGAGTAATTTTTCCCATTCATAGTTTTTCAGGAAGAGTATTAGGTTTTGGAGGAAGAATACTACAAAATAACGTAAAAGCATCTAAATATTTAAATTCGCCTGAAAGTGAAATTTATCATAAGAGTCAGGTTCTATATGGATTATTTCATGCAAAGTCTTTTATCATTAAAGAAGATAATTGTTTTTTAGTAGAAGGCTATATGGATGTGATATCCCTCTATCAAAATGGTATTAAAAATGTAGTAGCGTCTTCAGGTACTTCACTAACTGTCGAACAAATACGACTAATAAAAAGGTTAACTAATAATATAACCATTTTATATGATGGAGATCAAGCTGGAATAAAAGCTTCTTTTAGAAGCATAGACATGATTCTTGAACAAGAGATGAATGTTAAGGTTTTATTATTTCCTGATGGAGAAGACCCGGACAGCTTCGCGAGAAAACATACTGCTGATGAAATAGAACTATTTTTTAAAGAAAACAGTAAAGATTTTATTCGCTTTAAAACCGATATATTACTAGGAGAAACCAATGGAGACCCGATAAAAAAAGCAGGATTAATTAGGGACATTGTTGGAAGTATAGCTTTGATTAAAAATCTAATTCAAAGAGAGATTTATGTAAAAGAATGCTCGCGTATATTAGATATTTCAGAGCAAGTATTATTTAGTGAGTTAGCCCAATTAACCCAACAAAATACTCAAACAGGAGTCAGTAGTAATAAAAGACAGCAAGTTGTATTGCAACCCGTTGATAAATCTCAACAAGAAGAGATAGATTTTACTTATAAAATTGAAGAAGATATTCTAGAATTGCTTCTTTCATACGGAGATCACCAAATAGTAATAAGTTATTTAGAGGAAGAAGAACCTTATACCACAACAGTAATTGAAGAAATAGTTCAGAGGTTTAAAGAAGATGATTTGCAATTGACCATAGATTTTTATAATAAGATTTATTTAGAAATAATCGAAGGTATAGAAAATAATCAATTAAGAACCGGAGAATATTTTGTTAAATCAAAAGAAGATGATATCACTCAATTTGCTGCAGGGAAATTGCTAAAGAAATACTCAATTAGTAACAATTGGGAACTTAAAGAAATTTATGTTCCTACGTTAGAACAAAATTTATCAAAAAATACAAAAGATGTAATTCTTAAATATAAAGCAATAAGAATTTCAGAAATAAATAAAAAATTAGCTAAAGAATTAAGTTCCGGTGAAATATCAGAAGAAAGAAGATTGGAAATATTTAATCAAATTATGACGTTGGATAAACTTCTTAAACAAATACATAGACTTGAAAATCGTGTAATTTAAAAAAAGATATATTGATTAATTTAAAATTCGATATATTTGCTTACATAAAGTAAACTAAAAAGCAAGCTATGGGTATTAGTGCATTTTTTAGATTATTTCAACCGAAAGATAAGGTTTTCTATACTTTATTCGAACAAGTTGTTGATAATCTGGCTGCCATGTCGAAAGATATGGTAGAGGGGATGAAATCACAAGAAACTATAACAGAGGCATTTTATAAGAAAATGGAAGATTATGAACATGCTAATGATAAGTTATCACACAGCATATTTATAGAATTAGGAAAAAATTTCATTACCCCTTTCGATCGAGAGGATATCCATCAATTAACTTCAGCACTTGATGATATTGCAGATATATTATATGCATCATGTAAATATATTATGCTATATAAGTCACCTTATATTCCGGCCTATTTTACTTTTGCAAATCTTATCCATGATTGCGTATTAGAGCTCCAAAAAGCAGTTTATAATCTTAGAAATTTTAAAAAACCTAAAGAAGTTTTAGCTTCTTGTGTGGAAATAAATAGGATTGAAAACGTAGCTGACGATTTTTTCAGTAAGGAAATTGGTGCATTATTTGAAAGTAAAAGAGATGTATTGGATATTATAAAATTGAAGAACGTATTGGAATACTTAGAAGACGTTACAGATAAATGTGAAGACTCAGCTAATATAATAGAATCTATCTTAGTTAAATACTCATAAACACTTTATGGCTTTACTTGTAACTATCGTGATATTAGCATTAATATTTGATTATATTAATGGGTTTCATGATTCGGCAAATTCAATTGCCACCATTGTTTCGACAAAAGTATTAACTCCTTTTCAAGCTGTTCTTTGGGCAGCATTTTTTAATTTTGTTGCTTATTTTGTTTCCTTATATATTGTTGGAGAATTTAAAATTGGAAATACCATAGCAAAATCAGTTCATGAAAATTTTATTACTCTGGAAGTTATTTTTTCAGGGCTGGTAGCAGCAATTATTTGGAATTTATTTACATGGTGGGCCGGAATTCCATCTTCTTCTTCCCATACATTAATCGGAGGATTTATAGGAGCGGCCGTTGCCCATATAGGAGGATTTAGTCAAGCAGGACAAACAGTTATAAATTATCCGGTCGTAATACCTATAATATTATTTATATTCATAGCTCCTGTCATAGGAATGATAGTTTCATCAATTATTACATTAATAATTATGAATATTTGTAGAAATGCCAATCCTTATAAAGCAGATAAATGGTTTAAAAAATTACAATTAGTTTCATCAGCAGCTTTCAGCATTGGACATGGAGGAAACGATGCACAGAAAGTAATGGGTATTATTGGAGCAGCATTTATCTATTATGAAGTTAATATTGCTCATTCTATAGAATATATGAACCTAACAACAGCTGAACGATTCCAGCATTTCACTACAGATTATTGGTGGGTACCTATAAGTAGCTTTATAGCAATTGCATTGGGAACTATGTCGGGAGGATGGAAAATCATAAAAACAATGGGAACCCGTATCACGAAAGTAACTCCTTTAGAAGGAGTTACAGCAGAAATATCAGGAGCAATAACTTTATTCTTAAGTGAGCATTGGGGAATACCGGTAAGTACTACCCACACTATAACAGGATCCATTATAGGAGTAGGTTTGGTTAAAAGGGTATCTGCAGTGCGTTGGGGAATTACTATTAAATTATTATGGGCATGGGTGCTTACCATTCCGGTTAGTGCAGTACTTGCAATGATTGTTTATTCAATAGTAAAACTGTTTATGTAACAAATACATTTTTATCTTTTTGACTCAAAAAAATTTTTAAGTAATAAAGAGCATTCGTTTTCTAAAATACCTGATACATATTCTGTTTTCGGATGCAGTGATAATCCTTTTGACAAAAAACCTCTATTTTTATCTGAGGTACCTACAACAACCCTGCTTATTTGAGACCAATATAAGGCTCCAGCACACATCGTACAGGGTTCAAGAGTAACATATAAAGTACAATTTATAAGGTATTTTGCCCCTAGTAAATTACTTGCAGCAGTAATAGCTTGCATTTCCGCATGAGCGGTAACATCAACTAACAATTCTGTTAAATTATATGATTTAGCTAAAATTTTATTATTGGCAACAATTAGGGCACCTACCGGTATTTCATCTTTGAAAAAAGCTTCTTTTGCAAGCTGTAAAGCAATTTTCATATAATATTCGTCGGTAAACATATAATTATAAAAAGTCAGTTATTATTTGCGTTATCCTTTATAGGTTCATTCAGAATATGTCCGCAATGTTTGCAGTAAATAGCATCAGCTTCATTATTAATTGTATTACAAAAATTGCATTTTTTGACATTTAATTCGTTTTTCTTATTTCTTCTGTACTCAGCAGATAATAATCCCGCCGGAACTGAAATAATAGAATATCCCAAGATCATAATACCGGATGCGATAATTTTACCCAAAACAGTGGTAGGAGCTACATCACCATACCCGACCGTTGTTAAAGTAACTACTGCCCAATACATCGATTGAGGAATGCTGGAAAAGCTATTACGATTTCTTCCGCCTTCAATTACATACATTAAAGAACCTAAAATTAACGTTGTGATTATAATAAAATATAAAAACACAAATATTTTGCGTTTGCTTCTTTTCAATGAAATTAAAAGGGAATTGCTTTCATCAATATACGTTCCCATTTTAAAAATTCTGAATACTCGTAAAAGTCTTAATATTCGTATAATTGATAAAAAATGAGATTTTACAAAAAATATACTTAAATAGGTAGGAATAATGGATAATAAATCGATAATTCCATAGAAACTGGTGGAATATTTTTTTGCTTTTTTTGCGGTGGATATTCTTAAAATATATTCTACAGTAAAAGAAATAGTGACCCACCAATCTAAAATATAAAGCCAAAATCCTATTTTCGAGCTAATTCCCGGAACACTTTCCAGCATAATAATGAGCGTACTTAGAGTAATAAAAAAAAGAAGAATTACATCAAAAATTTTACCTCTAATCGTATCAGATTCGAAAATAATTTCATAAAGTTCAGCTTTCCATGTAGCTGTACCTTTTTTACATTCAGGTGTTTTACCTATAAAAAATAATTTTATTTCTTTTATAATTTTTTTCAAAACTAAATTATTAATACTAAAAAAAATATCTTATTATCAATTAATTTGATAACAAAGATAAAAATAAAATTAATTATACTTAAAATCAATGAGTAGAATTGTTCATTTAGTAGAGATTTTGTTTAAATTTTAAAGAATTTGTATAAAAACATACATAGGTTGAAGATTAATTTTATATATTTGTAAAATAAAGATAAATTAAATTAACAAACAATAAAGTTTTTACCATGAAAGAGAAATTTTATATAGATGAAACTGATAAAAGAATTTTACAATTTTTATCTATTAATACCCGAATGCCTTTTACTGAAATTGCAAAAAAAATGGATGTATCCGCAGGAACTATACACGTAAGAGTTAAAAAGATGGAAGATGTAGGGGTTATCAAAGGAACTTGTTTAAATATTGATTACAATATTTTGGGATATAGCTTTATAGCTTATGTAGGAATTTTGTTGACTAAATCAAGTAAAACTCAAAGCGTATTAGAGAAATTAGCAGCTATTCCAAATGTGACAACTGCGAATGTAATTTCAGGGAAATATAATATTTATTGTAAAATTAGCGCTAAAGATGCTGAAGATGCAAAAAATGTTATTTATAAAATAGATGATATTGACGATGTTTTAAGAACAGAAAGTATGATTTCACTAGAAGAAAGCATCAACGATCAAAACCGATTAATGGATGCTTTGTTTAAATAAAAATAATGCTTCCTGAAGAAAAAGAAATTTATTTTAAGGTAGCCATATCTGTTTCTTTGGTTTTGTTTGGTTTTGATGGTGAAAGGTTGCGTATTTTACTAAGTAATGATACAAATAACGGTCCATTTAAAGGCGCTCAACTTCTGCCCTCTGTATATGTGAAAGCCCATGAAGGTATTGATTCTAATTTAGAAAAATTAGTGTTTTTACATACACAAAAAGATTATATCTTCGTTGAACAATTAAAAGCTTTTGCAAAAGTTTTTAGAAATCCTTTAGGAAGAGTAGTTAATATAGCTTATTACGCTACAGTGAAGCTAGACGATGAGCTTCTAAAATATTCTAAGGATAGGGGTGAAGAATGGGTTGAATACTCTAAAATTCCGGATTTGGCTTTTGACCATAATGATATAATAGATTATGCAAAAGAACGGTTAAAACGAAGAGTAAAAAGAAGACCAATAGGATTTTATTTGTTGCCTGAACATTTTACCATATCTCAATTACAAAAGTTATATGAAACCGCTTTAAACCGAGAAATGGATAAAAGAAATTTCAGAAAAAAAATAGTAAATTCTCAATTAATTATTGAAACAGATTTAATAGATAATTCTACGTCTAGAAAATCTGCTAAGTTATATAAGTTTGATGCAGAAAAATATGAGAAACTAAGTCTGAAAGGTTACGATTTTTTATTTTAAATTATCTAGATACGAGATAAGAAGTATAAATACAGGAGGAATATTATTCCTCCTGTATTCGTTATATCCCTATAAATTTTTTGTACATTTACTTTGGTTATAAATAGATAAAATATGAGTTCTGATGAAGAAATTTTCGGTAAACGTCCTAAGGAATATTTTCAGGTAAAAGAAAAAAAAACTGTAACATTTATATTTTCATGTCTATATATGGGTTTTATGGGCTTTATACCTATTTTTCTCGGAATTTTAGGTTTTATGAAAATATATTTTCCGGGTGCCTCAACTTGGTTTTTTGTCTCAAATATTGTTTTAGGCATACTTATGATCATAGGTGCAATAGCTACCTTTAATTTCTTCAAAATGGGAATATATCTCTTTGGCTTGACTTTAATATTAGATATTTTATTTCATTTATCATTAGGCTTTGAAGAATTAGATGCTATTAACGGATTATATTTATTTATCGGTTTTGCCTTAGTTCCAATTATACCAAGATGGAAATTATTTAAATAAAAATATAACAAACATGTTAAATCTTGAAAAACTTAAATATCCGATAGGTAAGTTTGAAATGCCTGAAAATGTTTCTCAACAAGAATTGGAACAGTGGATTATTCAGATAAAATCTTTACCTGAAAGATTAAGAAAAGAAGTGCAAAAACTAAAAGAGGAACAGTTGAATACCCCTTATAGACCAGAGGGATGGACAGTTAGGCAGGTTATTCATCATTTGGCTGATAGTCATATGAATTCGTTTATCAGGATAAAATTAGCATTAACTGAAAATAATCCTGTAATTAAACCTTACTATGAGAAACGATGGGCAGAATTGCCTGATAGTCTAAATTTTCCAATAGCCTCTTCTTTAGCTATAGTTGAAGGAGTACATGAAAGATGGGGATATTTATTAGAACAACTTACAGAAGAAGATCTTAAGAAGACTTTCATTCACCCAGGAATTAATAAAGAATTTACAATAAAAGAATCTATTGGAACGTATGCCTGGCATGGTAATCATCACTTAGCCCATATAACTCACCTAAAAGAAACAAAAAATTGGTAAAAAATGTTTAAGTTCGAAAAATAGAGAATATTAAAATATTACATTTAATTAGCTATTTTAATAAAATTGTTATTTCTAGAAAATAACAATACTAATTCATTAATAAAGAAATAAGGTTCAATAAATTATTGAAAATTGTATTAGAGAATAGAGTATGAGAATAGATATAATAAGCGTGGTACCGGATTTATTGAAAAGTCCTTTACAGCAATCCATTATGAAAAGAGCGCAAGACAAAGGACTCGTACAAATTCATTTTCACGATTTAAGAGAATATGCGAAAGGAAATTATCGTCAAGTAGATGATACCCAATACGGAGGGGGAGCAGGAATGGTCCTTATGATTGAACCTATTGATAAATGCATTTCCAAATTATTATTAGAAAGAAATTATGATGAAATAATTTATATGACTCCCGATGGTGAAACCTTGAATCAAAAGACTTGCAATACCTTATCATTAAAAGAAAATATTATCATACTTTGCGGACATTATAAAGGAGTAGATCAAAGAGTTCGAGATATGTTTATAACACGGGAAATTTCGATAGGAGATTACGTTTTGAGCGGAGGAGAACTTGGAGCATGTGTTTTAGTAGATGCGGTAGTTAGGTTACTTCCAGGTGTATTAAATGATGAAACATCAGCTCTTTATGATTCCTTTCAGGATGATTTGCTAGCGCCGCCGGTATATACAAGACCGGAAGAATATAAAAGCTTAAAGGTACCCGAAATTCTATTAAGCGGTAATTTTGCTAAAATAGATGAATGGAGACATGAAATGTCTTATAAACGTACGAAAGAAAGAAGGCCTGACTTATTAAATGAATAATTTACGATGGATGAAATTATAAATAAAGTAGAAAAAAGCGGGCTTATTACCATTGATTTAGAAGATTTTTATCCTAAAGAAAAAAGAGTACTGTTTGATTTAAAAGATTATCTATATGAAGGTTTAGTCCTTAAAGAAAAAGATTTTCGTGAGAAACTTTCAAAATTGGATTGGGAAATATATAAAAATACCTATGTCGCTATAATTTGTTCTTCTGATGTTATTATACCTTCCTGGTCTTACTTGTTAATTGCTAGTTATTTAACAGGAATAGCTAAGTTGATATCATTCGGAACACTGGAAGACCTTGAAAGAGATATTTACACTGAAATTATAGAAAAAATGGATAAAGAAACATATCAAGATAAAAAAATTATTATTAAAGGATGTTCTCGTAAACCGGTTCCGCAAAACGCATATATACAACTTATACAAAAGTTAAAACCGCTGGCTTCCTCATTAATGTTTGGAGAGGCTTGCAGCACCGTACCTATATATAAAAGAAAAAAGTAAATTTATTAATAATCTTAAGAGATCTGAAATAACTTAGATACTTACTAATGCTAATTATAAATATTTAAACTATCTATAATTTATCTTGCTTTATCAAAAATTTAGTTAATGGAACAAATGATAATTTAGATAATGAAAAATCTATTTTTTGAATTAGATTTATACAAAATAATTGAGAAATGATCTATGGTAAAGAAAAAATAAGAATATTTACATTCAATTTTACAATTAGTTGATTATAAAATATATATTTTGGAGGACCATTTAGCAGTAGTTTAGGTATTATAATCAAAGTTATATTTGAAAATTAAGTAAAACTAATATTATTTTAATATCTTTTCATATAATTAAAATTATAGCCTTTTTTAAAGAATGTTATTTTATTGATCAATTAGGTAGGTCGTCACTAAACGTTCTAAATAAATCTTTATTTTTTTATATAACCAATGTTTGTTTTTTCCAAAGAGAAGCATATTTTCCATCTAAATTAATTAATTCCTTATGCGATCCTTGTTCTATTATTTTTCCTTTGTCGATAACAATTATATTATCAGCAAAAGCAATAGTACTTAATCTATGAGCTATAATAATCATAGTTTTATCCATGCTTTTGAAGTCAAGTAATGTTTTTTGTATGATCTGCTCAGACTCAGAATCTAATGAAGAAGTTGCTTCATCTAGAATTAAAATTTCAGGATCTTTATAAAGAGCTCGAGCTATAGCAATTCTTTGTTTTTGTCCCCCTGAAAGTATTGAGCCATTTTCACCCAAATAGGTTTTGAAACCATTAGGTAGATTTTCAATAAATTCTATAATTCCAACATTTTTAGTTATATTTATAATCTTCTGAATGTCTGGGAAATCTTCACCTATTGCTATATTTTCTATAACATTTCCTGAAAATAGATCAATTTGTTGAGGTACTGTAGAAATTAATTTCCGAAGTGAATAATTTGAAATATAATTTAAATCGTAATTTCCTATTCTTATTTTGCCGCTTTTTAAAGGATATAATTTTTGAAGCAAAGAAGCTATAGTGGTTTTGCCGGATCCACTTTCACCAACGATAGCAGTAGTTTTCCCTTTAGGGATAATGCAGCTAAAATCTTTGAAAACAGTAACCTTGCTTCCATAACTAAATGTGATCTTATCAAACTCTATGTTGCCAACGTTTTCTCTTGTTAATTCAAAATTATTAGTAGTTTCTTCTCTTTCAAGATCCATAATTTCAAAAAGACGATCTGCAGCAATAATTGCACTTTGAATTGTTTTATTCAATCCAATTAACTCTAATAAGGGTGTATTAAAATAACCGATTAAAGCGTAAAACGATAATAATTCTCCTGGTGTAATGGTTTGTTTTATCGCATATCTTGATCCTATCCATAAAAGAATGATAGTAAAAATTTTCGTTAGAAATTCAGTAGAGCTTATAGGAAGAATTGAATTTAATACAGATTTATAAATTGTATTAATAAGTTTAGTGAAAAGATTATCTGTTTTATTGTTTTCAAAAGTTTCTATTCCAAATTGTTTAATTGTAGTAATAGAATTAATAGATTCGACTAAATGAGACTCTAACTCTGCAGAATTTTCCATTTCTTGACGCTCAATTTTTTTGCTATTATTATTTGTTAACCAATAAATTACAGAATATATAGGGATAACTAAAGATATGATTAGTGCCAATTTCCAATTATAATAGAACATGAGTATAAATGAAAAAATAATAGTAAAGAAATTAACAAATATCTGAATAGCAACATCATTTATAAAAGAACGAATTTTAACAGCATCATTTATTCTTGATATGATTTCTCCAATTTTCATGGTGTCAAAAAAGCGTTGAGGTAAATCTAAAAGATGTTTGTAATATCCTAAAATTAAATGTTTATCTATTTTTTGCCCCGTTTTTAGCATTAATATGCTTTTAATACTATTTATATAAATTTGAAAAAATAATATTATAATCATGCCGACTGATAATATATTTAATAGTCTTAAATTTCCATCAATTAAAACATAGTCTGTTATTTTTTCAATATAAATAGGCATTGATAGACCCAGAATTGTATAAATTATGGAGCCTAAAAGACATTGTAATAATATAGCTTTATGTGGATTAATTAAATTCCAAAATCTTATGTAGATATTAACTTTTTCATTGCGTTGTTCGAAATATTCATTTGGCTCCAGTAAGATTATTACGCCAGACCAAATTTTTGAAAATTCTTCTAATGTTTTTGTCTCAATTTCTCCTTTAAAAGGGTCCATATAGGATATAGTATTTTTATAAACTTTATAAATAACTACATAATGATGCATGGTCTCGTTTAAAATGATATGCGCGATAGAAGGTAAAGGGATTTTGGTAATTGAATCTAAACCGCCCTTAACACCTTTTGCGTTAAAACCGAGATCATTAAGGCCTTGAATCATTCCAAGCACGTTAGTTCCTCTGGTATCGGTATGGCAAATTTGACGTACTTTAGCAATTGAAATAGATTTTCCATAATGAGCACATATGGAAACTAAACATGCGGCTCCACAATCTTTAAAATCATGTTGTTTTACAAGGATTTTTTTCTTCATTACTTATTCTTTTAGGCTTGGATTAAACCAATCATCGAGACGGTCAAATAATAATTGCCATAATGTACGGTCAGTTAAATGAAAACGAGCGGTAAGAGTCATCCCTTTTTCAATATTTCCTTTATGTCCATTTTTTAACTGTAAGAAATTTTTATCCATTGAGCAAAATACTTTAAAGTAATTTTCTCCTGTTTTCTCATTTGAAGTAAGATATTGTTCAATTTTTATAACTTTACCTGTTAATAGCCCCCATTGATTGTAATTATATGTATCCATTTGAATTTTAACATCTTGCTCAAGGTGTATAAATCCGATATCTTTGGAAGAAACATAGACTTCAACAACTATCTTATCTTCGGGAGATATTACTCCAATTTCTTCTCCTTCGATGATGTAAGATTCTTTTTGTTTCCCTTTAAAATTCATTAACTTACCTGAAATTGGAGAAATTATAATATAATTTTCAGCTTCCTGGCCTAATCTATTAAATTCGGATTTGAGCTCATTAATTTTCCTTTCAGTTTCTCTTTTTTGTGCTTCCCATTGTGCTATCTGTTTTTCTCTAATCGTTGAGATTTGTTTTTTTAAATTTTCAAACTTAGATAGCTCTTTATCATATTCCGATTGCGATATTACACCTTCCATATATAAAATTTCAGCTCTTTTAAAATCTTTATTTGCAAGGTTGACTTCGGCTTGAATTTGTGCAATATTTTCAAGCATGGCGGTGACTTCTTTTTGGTATTGTCCGGTTTCTAATAGTTGAAAATTACCCGTAACAATTTTATTAAGATCATTTAATTGAGCATAACTATCTGAAAGATGAGAGCGTTGTAAATTTTTTTGAGTTTCTAATTGTTGCGTTGTTATTACTAAAAGAGTGTCGCCTTTTTTAATAATTTGATTATTGTGTGTTAGATTATTTATTACTATTCTTCCGCTGACCATTGAAATAATTGTTACATTTTCATTATAAGAACGTATGATGCCTCTGGAAGAAGAATTTATCGGAATATGTACTATTGGAAGAAAAATAAATATTAATAAAATAAATATTAATATTGGTAAATACATCTTTATCATAGTAGTATAATAAATATATACAAATATACAAATTGATACAAATATAGTTATATTTTACGTTGTATATTCAATTTATATGTTTATTAGTGTTTATATTTAATTGTAAATAATATTTAATAACTATTGAAAAATTTGTATAATTATTTTAGGGTATTGTTTTAAAGTTATTATAATTAGTTTAAGTATAAATTCCCTAGATGTCATAAAAAAATATTTTCAAAAGATGTTCGAGAAGACAGCCGGTATAAAGCACATGCTATAACTTATACAAAAATTAAAATCTATGGCTTTCTTACTCAAGTTTAAAGAAGTATAAAACGTCGTTTCTATATATAAAGTAAAAAAAATGTAGAGATTTAGATGGTTTTATCTAAAACTGATTTTAATCATTATAGGTTTATATGGATTCATATACATATAATTTAAAATGATAAAAAATTATTGTAATGTACTTTATATATATTAATATTATTTCTATAATAAATTAATTAGTATTAATAAATAGATCTAAAAAAAATGATATTATAATTATCGTGATTATGTATAGGGGGATAAAATGTAAATTTTTGAAATAATAATAAGAAAATAATATGATGAAAAATTCAATATCATTGGATGTGAGATAACTTGTTTAAAAATAGTAAGTTAATGTGGGGGAGTATGGAGCTTTTTGTCCGTTTATGAGAGGTTTCAATAATAATTAAATTAGAAATTACTTACGGTCTTGCATTTTAATAAACCTTTTTATTTAATTAGTGGAATAATAAAATTAAAATCTTTATTTTAGAACTCATAAGGGTTTCGATAAAATCTATTTCTTTTACGATTTATTTTTGATTTGATTAATTTTTTAATAATTCATATAAATGTTCAGTTTTTCCATTTTCTAGGTAAGATTTAAATTTCGTAGGTTTATTAAGATAAATATTGGGTATACGTAAAATATACTTGAGTTTTTGTTCAAAAATAAGGAGTCATATATCCGCAGGGC
This sequence comes from Apibacter sp., assembly GCF_025291155.1. NCBI lineage: Bacteria > Pseudomonadati > Bacteroidota > Flavobacteriia > Flavobacteriales > Weeksellaceae > Apibacter > Apibacter sp. Next base: position 12,231 of record NZ_JAMBJZ010000002.1, on the reverse strand, counting down.
TTTTTGTTAAACGTTAAGTTGAGGTAAATCTTTCTGAAGCAAATTTGATTAAAGTTGACTGGGTGTATTCTATATCAATAAGTACTACAATCGAAGAAGGTTTATCTAAAATAATAGGTAGTAATTTCATGCTTACACCTACAGGAGCGTAAATAATAATTGGATCAGAATAGCAAACAGTCTCTTTCGAAGATAATTGTATTAGTAATTTTTAATCTAATTTTAGCTATATATAGTCTTTTGTTTATGATAAAATATATATTATTTGTTAATATATTTATAAATATAATATAATAAAATATGATATTTATCATTAATATGGATAATAATTAAAAATATAATATATATTTACAATAATAATAAAAAAATAATATTATGAAAAATTTAAAATTGTTGAACGTAAGAGAACTAACTGAAGAAGAATTAGTTAAAACAGAAGGTGGAGGATTAATCCACGTTGTTGGAAATGGCTTACGTAAGGTCGAAAAAGTGATTATAAAGTTACTTTTTTAATTAATAAAGGGCTTACTGAAATGTAAGCCCTTTTATTTAATTAGTGACATCTAAAATAATAACAAAAAATATTAATTAAACCTATTAAAGAAAATATTGATATAAAATAGATAAAAATTTATTGTTTTTAGGAAAAGATAAATTACTAAAAAAATACTTTATTTCATTTGCATTTTAAGGCTAACTAAATATCAAGGAGGAATAATTTTATTTAACAAACAACGAAAGAGTTTTGAAATTGGTTGGACATCTACATAACCCAATCTATATGGATGGTTAAGTTGTTAAAAATTTATCTTGTTTTATAAAAATATAATTGATGGTAAAATGATAATTTTGATAACGAAAAGCTATTAGTTATAATTTTTCCAATTTAAAGGGAATAATTTTTTAAATTATGAAACAATAGATGTTTTGCAAAATCTAATCTCGCCAACAATAAAAGTATTCACCCTTTAGAATAATTTAAGTAAAAATTTTATTTACAATCCAATAAGGGCTTTAATATAATTTATTTCTTTTCCAATTTATTTTTGATTCGATTAGCTTCCTTTATAAATTCATATAGATGTTCAGTTTCTCCATTTTCTAGGTAAGATTTAAATTCCGTGAGTTTATTAAGATAAGTATTGAGTATAGGTAAAATATATTTGGAATTTTGTTCAAAAATGGGAAGCCACATATCCACAGAGCTTTTTGCCAGACGTACAGTTGAGGCAAATCCTCCCGAAGCCAAATTGAATATGGCGGCATCATCTTTTTCTTTTTCGAGGACAGAGACAGCTAGAGCATAGGAAATAGCATGAGAAAGATGAGATACATAGCCAACATGTTCATCATGAGACTCTGCATCCATAAGCACCAAACGGGAACCTAATTTCGAATACACTTCAGAAACTAGTTCCACGGCTTTAGGGGATGAATCTTCAGGGTTACATATGATTGCAGCCCTATCTTTAAATAATCCATGAAAAGCAGCAGAAGGACCGCTATATTCCGTTCCCGCCATAGGATGAGAAGCTACATAGAACTTTCTTTTTATATGATTTTTTACTTTTTCGATTAAGGATGATTTGGTGGATCCAACATCCATAAGTACTGCATTTGAAGGAAGCCTATCTAAAATAGCCGGCAGTAGTTTCATGCTTACATCCACGGGAGTGGAAAGAATAATTAAATCAGATGCGCAAACAGCTTCTTCCAAAGACATAATAGCATCGGCAATGGATAATTCCAAAGCCTGTTTCTCATGGAGTTTAGATTTATCAACACCGATAATTTTTGATGCAAATCCACTTTTTTTAAGATCTAAGGCTATTGAACCACCAATTAGACCTAATCCGATTACACTTACTGTTTTTGACATAGCTATAAATTCAAAGGTAAAAAAAATCGGTTCTTAAAGAAAGAAACCGATTTATAATTTTTTTTAATATATAATTGTAAAATTAAACAGTCAGGATCTCTTTTTCTTTGTGAGATAAATGTTCTTCGGCTAATTTCACATATTTATCCGTTAAGGATTGAATCTGTTCCTCTCCGTTTTTCTTTTCATCTTCAGAAGCACTTTCTATCTTTTTAATATCCGCATTAGCTTCTTGTCTTGCTTTTCGAATACCTACCTTAGAATTTTCACACTCCGCTTTTGCCTGTTTTACCAAGTCTTTTCTTCTTTCTTCGGTTAAAGGAGGTATGTTTATAATAATATTTTCACCATTATTATTAGGAGTAAAACCTAAATTAGATTGAAAAATGGCTTTTTCTATAGCGCTTAGTGTAGACTTTTCCCAGGGTTGAATGCTCAAAGTCATACCATCGGGAACAGAGATGTTGGCAACTTGAGATAAAGGAGTAGGGGCTCCGTAATATTCCACTAAAATGTTTTGAAGCATTAAAGGATTTGCTCGTCCTGCACGAATTTTATTAAAAGCAGATTCTAAATGCCTTAAAGAGGACTCCATGCTTTCCTTTGTCGTTTCAATAATTAAATTTATTTCTTCCATAATTTTCTACTAACGTTGCCTTGCAAATATAAAATTTAATTAATTAAATTGAAACTAAAGTCCCTACTTCTTTCCCTTCAATAATTTTTCTTAAATTTCCTTCTTTATTCATATCAAAAACAATGATAGGAAGTTGATTTTCTTGACTTAACGTAAAAGCTGTCATATCCATGATCTTAAGTCCTTTTTCATATACTTCGTCAAAGGAAATGCTATTAAATTTTACTGCATTTTTATTTTTTTCAGGATCCGTATCGTAAATACCGTCTACACGAGTTCCTTTTAAAATTACCTCAGCATTAATTTCGATAGCTTTCAAAGTAGCAGCCGTATCTGTAGTAAAATAAGGATTTCCGGTTCCCGCTCCGAATATGACCACTCTACCTTTTTCCAAATGCCTGTCAGCTCTTCTTTTAATAAAAGGTTCAGCGATTTGGTCCATTTTTATAGACGTTTGCAAACGGGTATGTACACCTAATGCTTCGAGTGAGCTCTGAAGTGCCATTCCATTGATAACCGTGGCAAGCATTCCCATGTAGTCTCCTTGAACTCTGTCAATTCCGGTTGCAACACCTGCTACTCCTCTAAAAATATTTCCGCCTCCGATAACTATAGCAATTTCCACCCCCATGTCAGAGATTTCTTTAATTTGTTTAGAATAACTTTGAAGAATATCCGAGCTTATTCCATATTGTTGATTTCCCATTAAAGCTTCTCCACTTAACTTTAAAAGTATTCTTTTATATTTCATGATATGCTAATGTGTTTTTATTATTATTTAGATTAACTAATGTATTTGAAAGTAATAATGTTACTTTATGATTAATAAGGAGGGAAATAATAAAGTAAATATATACAGAAAGTAGTATAATTATAAATGAAATCATTTACTATGAAATTTTCTGCATGCAAATATAGTAAGGAATTTTTAAAATTTATTAAGATAATTTTATGATTTCCTTACAAAATTTATATTTACTTAATGGTTAGATCCCTCAAAGATGTTATTCACTTATAAGAAAAGCTTTTAAATTTGAAAAGTTATTTTCAAGAGAAGTAGCTGAGCTCTTTTTATTTTCGAGTTGCTGTACTTGATCCGGTATAGTAATTTTATTTTTAAAATTATCAGGATAGACATCTATGAATTTACAAGGATGTGCTGTAGATAAAAATATTGTGAAATCCTCCGGATGGTTATACTTTTTTGCGGCTAAATAAGCTACGGCAGTATGAGGACAAGCTATATAGTTATAGTTTTTATATAATTCATTAATGCTCTGTATGGTTTCCGAATCGGTAAAGGAGTAAGCAGAAATAAGATTACGCAACGCATCCAAATTTTCATTAAATAAGTCACTAATACGCACCCAATTGCTTGGGTTACCAACATCCATAGCATTGGATAGTGTTTGTACAGATGGTTTAGGCTCATAAATTCCTTTTTGTAAATAAACGGGAACCGTATCATTAACATTGGTAGCGGCAACAAAATGTTTCACGGGAAGACCAGCTTTATAGGTAAGTAATCCGGCTCCTATATTACCGAAATTTCCGCTTGGTACTACAAAAACAATATTTTTTTTATTTATCTTGAGAGCTTGCGCATAAGCATATAGATAATAAAAGGTTTGAGGTAACAAGCGTGAAATATTTATAGAATTTGCTGAAGTTAATCTTAACTTAGCATTAAGCTCAGGATCATTAAAAGCCATTTTTACTAAGGACTGGCAATCATCAAAAGTACCGTTAACCTCAAGAGCGCGTATGTTTTGTCCGTTAGTAGTTAATTGGAGTTTTTGAATTTCACTAACCTTACCTTTTGGATATAAAATAGTTACCCGTGTGCCCGGAACTCCTAAAAATCCCAATGCTACAGCGCCGCCGGTATCTCCCGAGGTAGCTACCAAAATATCGAGTGTTTTATCTTTATTATCGGATAAATAAGCCATCACCCGACTCATGAAACGAGCGCCAAAATCTTTGAAAGCAAGAGATGGACCGTGAAATAACTCTAACACAGCCAAATTTTCATCTAACGAAACTAATGGAGCATCGAAATTGATTGCATCCTTAATTATTTTTTCCAAGTCATTATAGGGAATATCTTCTCCAATAAAAGCATGAGCTATTTCCAAAGCTATTTCATCAAAAGAATATTGCGTGATATTCTGTATAAAATTTTCCGATAGTTTGGGAATTTTCAATGGCATATACAAGCCTTTATCTGAGGGGAAGCTGGTAAAAACGGCTTCTTTAAAAGTTACGCTAAGATTTTTATTATTAGTGCTGTATAATTTCATTATCGTATGGTTATGCTTTACATTTTAAAGTACGGTTGCTCCCTGAATATTTACAGGAGAAAAATAACCGTTACTTTCTATTTCGTTCTTTTTAAGATGTTCTTTAAGCTTTTTCGTAATGTTTTTTGCCGATTCTATTCCTCTCGTAAAAGCAACTACTGAAGGTCCGGATCCGGATATTCCAAATCCCAGAGCTTTCTCTTCTTTAGCAATTTTCTTCATAGCTTCAAATTCTGGTATTAAAATAGATCGTGTAGGCTCGATGAGTTTATCTTCAAGGCTTCTTGAAATTAACTCATAATCCTCATTAAATAAACCGGTGATCAATCCGGCAATATTTCCCCATTGGGAAACCGCATCTTTCAATTCTATTTTATTCTTCAAAATCTGTCTCGCGGCTCGGGTTTGTACTTCTACATGCGGAAAGATAATTGAACAGCAAAGCTCTTTAGGTACAGGAAGATTAATAACATCCAATGGATTGTAGCTACGTATTAAAGTTATGCCCCCCAAAAGCGAAGGAGCAACGTTATCGGCATGACCATGTCCGCAGGCAAGCTCTTCACCTTTTAAGGCAAATGGTAGTAGCTCATTCTTAGATAAAGGTTCGCCTAAAAGTTGATTAATAGCAAACAATCCCGCTATAGTACTTGCCGCACTGGAACCTAAACCGCTTCCGATTGGCATTTTTTTATGAAGTTCAATTTCAATCCCGTAGTTTTTTTTACCCAAGAAATCCAGAATCATCTTTACACAAGCGCTTACCGTATTTTTATTCGGATCTGTGGGCAAAAGCCCCTGATCTCCGGTTATTTTAGTTATTTTTATTCCTGGCTCATCAACGCGTTTTAGTAATACTTCATCGCCGGGCTCATTCAGTGCTAAGCCTAAAACATCATATCCACAAATAAAATTAGCTGAAGTCGCGGGAGCAAAAACGTGCACACTATCTTTTTCTCTCATCTAAATTTGAAAACGTTCAATTTTATTTAGACAAATGTAAGCTAATTATATTTGATATCAAAAGCCTTGTATCCTTTATACAATATGTTTATTAATGGTTTAAATTTGAAAAAATCCGTACTAAAAGCTTCTGAATATAAAAATTTAAAACAATATAAAGTCTATAGATCAAAAAATCTAATTGGCACCTACATTAATTAAATCAGCAAAAACGCCAGCAGCTGTAACTTCAGCACCTGCTCCCGGTCCTTTTATAACTAACGGATTAAATTTGTATCTTTCTGTAGTAAAAGAAATAATATTATCACTTCCCGTTAAATTATAGAAAGGATGGTTGGAATCTACCCATTCAAGGCTTATAGAAGCTTTGCCGTTTTCCAATTTTCCGATATACCTTAAAACTTTATTTTCATTTTCGGCCTTTTCTTTCAATTGGTTGAAATAGGAATCTGATTTTTTTAATTCTTTATAGAAATCATCTATAGATGGGGCATTAATACAACTTTCAGGAAGAATAGCTCCTAAACTTACATCTTTTCCTTCTACCACATAACCAGCATCTCGAGCAAGAATCATCATTTTACGCATAAAATCTTTTCCGCTTAAATCTTCCCGAGGATCGGGCTCTGTATATCCTAACTCATGAGCTTTTTTTACGACCTCATAAAAGGAAATCTTTCCGGTAAAATTATTAAAGATGTATGAAATCGTACCGCTTAAAATAGCTTCAATCTTAAGAATTCTATCGCCGCTGGTCATTAAGTCTTTTAAGGTTCGAATAATCGGTAAACCGGCACCTACGTTCGTTTCATAAAAGAAATCAACCCCTCTTCTTCTAGCTGTGTCTTTTAAATCTTTATATTCTTTATAGGAAGACGAATTAGCAATTTTGTTACAAGTAACCACGGAAACATTCGATTCAAATAATTCTTTATAATAGGTCCCTGTGACTGGACTTGCGGTATTATCTACAAAAATGCAATTAGAAAGATTTAATAATTTTATTTTTTGGATAAATGTGTCCATGTTGGATACCTCTCCGGCATTTATAGCTTTTTCCCATTGGGTAAGGTCGATTCCTTCTTCATCAATAATCATTTTTCTGGAATTGGCGATCCCTGATATTTTTACTTCAATGCCGTTATTATCGCGTAAAAAATCACTCTGAGCTTGAATCTGACGCAATAAGGTAGTTCCGATATTTCCGGTTCCGACACTAAATACATGTAGTGTTTTAGTTAATTGAGTGAAAAAAGCATCATGGACTGCATTGAGGGCTTTGGATATGTTCTTGCGTTTAATGATTACCGAAATATTATATTCGGAAGATCCTTGGGCAATAGCATGTATGTTAATTCCGTTTCTTCCCAGCGCATGGAATAGTTTCCCGGATATTCCCGGAGTTTGTTTCATATTTTCTCCTACTATGGCCAAAACGCATAAGTTTTCTTCAATAATCGGAGGGTTTAATTTATTGGTTTCCAATTCTAACTCAAATTCGCTCCAAAATAATTGCTTCGCCTTTTGTACGTCTTTAGGCTCTATAGCGAAAGTAATACTGTGCTCTGAAGAAGATTGGGTAATGAGTATTACATTGATATGTTCTTGGGCAAGTAAGGAAAAAAGTTTACCGCTAAATCCTATCTGTCCGATCATTCCGCTCCCTGTAATATTGATAAGGCTTATTTCGTTGATTGAAGAAATTCCTCGGATCGGATACATATTTTTATGAGTATGTTCCTCAATTCTGGTTCCTTCGAAGGTAGGATTAAATGTATTTTTTAATACAATTGGTATTTTTTTTCGAAATGCCGGAATCATAGCGGGTGGATAGATAACTTTTGCTCCGAAGTAAGATAATTCCATTGCTTCCGTATAGGAAAGTTCTGATAAAGAAAATGCCTTTTTTACAACACGAGGATCGGCTGTTAGCATACCGTCAACATCAGACCATAGCTCAATTTCTTTTGCATCTAAAGCAGCAGCAATGATGGCAGCTGTATAGTCGCTTCCACCTCTGCCTAAAGTAGTAATTCTATTATTTTCATTGGATGCAATAAAACCGGTAAAAAAAAGTATATTTTCGGTATGTTGTTGATAATATTCTTTCAATAAATGCTCTGTAAGAGGAGTATTTACTCGTGCATTTCCAAAATTATTATCTGTTTTTATTAAAGCAGAAGTGTCTACATATAAACTATTAGAAAAATATTGTTTAGCAATTTGACTTAATAAAAATGTGGAACATTTTTCTCCATAACTTATAATGAGATCTTTGCTTTGTAGGCTGAGTTCTTGTAAGCTGTATACGCCTTGTAAAAGGTCTTCGATTTCATTAATGAAAATCTTAATTTGGGTAAATGTCGGATTCTGATTTTTCACCGCAATCATTTCCTTGATAACCGTAAAATGTTTTTGTTCAATTTCTGTTAGTACCGTTTTAAAATCATATCCTTCTGAAGCTGCTTGAGCTAAGTCTGTTAAAATGTTAGTTACTCCTCCCATGGCAGAAGATACTACATGAAATTTTTCACCGGAAGCATGTTTTTGCTTCAAGATGTCAATTACATTTTGAATGCTTTGACTGGAACCGACGGATGATCCTCCAAATTTTACTATTTTCATATAAATGCTATCAATTGGTTACAATTTTAGTGATTTTTTATAGTATTAGAAAATATTACTTTAAAATTACTTCGAAATATTTTTATAATTAAGAAGACATAAGATACAATAATTACTTAATGTATGATGAGGTGTCTTTTATAATTCATAAAAAAGATATGAGATATATAAAAAAATTAGAAACCTGTAATTATTACAATTTACCTTAAATTAAATGAAATCTTAGAAAATATGCTTAGAACTTTGAAAAATTAAAATAATAGATAAAAAATAAGTTTTTCTTTATTTTTGCAAGGAAAAAAGAGATTTATAGAAAAAAATGAATTGGATACTGTTAATTATCGGAGGTTTATTTGAAGTAGGATTTACTTTTAGTTTAGGGCAAGCAAAAAATTCACAAGGCAATGCCGTTTATTATTGGTATGCTAGCTTTTTAGTGTGTATAATTTCAAGTATGCTTTTACTGATAAAGGCCACGCAAACCTTGCCTTTAGGAACAGCTTATGCTGTATGGACCGGAGTAGGAGCAGCGGGTACAGTATTATTGGGAATATTTGTTTTCAAAGAACCGGCAACATTCTGGAGAATCTTTTTTATCATTACTCTTGTAAGTTCCATCATTGGATTAAAATTCGTATCTAATCATTAAGTATAAAAGATATTGAAAATAAATATTGGTGTTTATTTTATTTAATAATGCTGCATATCTTATATAATTGATTACCTATAATTACCTTTTAAGATAAAAAATGTTTTTGCAATTGTGTAAATTTTATAAAATCAAAAAGCAATTAACCTACATTCCTAATTATCGGGCTAATCTTAAAACTCATAATTTGTTTTAATGACTTTTTGTGATGTAGTCAAAACTTATCTTTTTCATAATTTAATGTTACTGTTTTTATTAGTAACTGTCATATGAAATCGTGACTATTTCAAATGTGTGGTATGAATATGAATTTTTAGAATTTTCTTTAATTACTATCCTTAGACAACTTTTCTATTAAAATATCCTTGTCTTTTAATAATTGCTTATAAAGTTCTTCTTTTTCAGAGTATAACTCAATAATTTTATCAATAGGGTTGAATGTACATTGATAATTGAGACTACTATTATCATAAAATGATTGAAAAAAGTTTGTCAAATTTTCATCAGTCATATTTTTAATAGCATCTACAGAAACTTTCAATGCCTGAGAAACTTTCTCTAATATTTTTTCATCTAATGCTTCTTTTTGTTCATAATCTGATACAGTTGCTTGGCTAACACCTAAATCAAAAGCTAAAGACTCTTGCTTAATTCCAAGCATTTCTCTTAATCTTTTTATATTTCTTCCCTGATGTACTTTTTTATTAGGTGCTGTATCTGTATTCATAATAAAAGTATTTTAGCAAAAATAAGAAAAATCTGATAAAAAGAGACCTGTATTTTATCGGTAAAAATGTATAATATAAAGGACTTATCAATACTATATAGATTTATTTTATATTTTTTGCTTCAAAGTGTTGTGTTATGAATAAGAAAAACAAAAAACTATGTATAGAAGCTAAAGTTGTCTGAGAGCAATTCGTAAAAATAAGTATGAAAAAATATTGTTTAACTCTAGAAATAGATAGCTATACTGATTTATCTTGTTTATTTTCTACCTTAGTTCATATATCTCAACAATCTTTATTTTTGAATGAAGAAAAAGTAGAATAACATATATGAATTGATATTTACAATCTTTTGGAATTTACTAATAAACTAATTACTCTTTCTTGGTTGGAATTGTTAGAAGGGGTTAAGGATATTAGTGTCCTATAATTAGGTGAATAATATGTTATTTTTTAGATTCTATATAATAGAAGAATAACCTAATATAAGGTGGTAAATTTTAAAAGGCTTTTTCTCTTGAAATTTTTTTCTATGTTTTGATTTGTATGAACCTTGAAACAAATCATTGTATTTGATAATGTTTTAAGCAGTTTAAAGTAAATATTGAAGAACTCTCTTTTAATTTAATCATTCATTGGCATATGTTTTTTAAGTGATTTATAAAGTAGAAGTTTATGAGTAAATCGATATATGCTTATGTAAATATTACCTTTGAAAAAAGCTTATTTTTATCTGAGTGCGTACATCGAGAATAATAACAATTATTTTAATCTATCTTCAAAAGTTTTTGGATATTTCCACCTAGTACTTTTGCTAAGACATCTTTGTTTTTACAAACTTCTTCAATTGTTTTTCGAGATAATAATATATTTCCGTATGGATAATCAACGCCGAACAGAGTTTTATCGGGTAATTCTTCAATTACAGTCTTTAAAGCTAACGTAGAATAATTAGCAGAGGTGTCAATGTATATATTAGTTGTATTCTTTACTATATCAATAGCTTCTAACCAATTCATTCCACCCATATGACCCAAAATTACAGGAACTGATGGATATTTTTGTGCCATAATTTCTATTTCTTGTATATCTTTAAGTATAAGAGGATTGAGAGTATGTATCCACAATGGAATGTTTTTGGTCTTACTCGAAGCTTTAAATACATTTTCTAATAAATAAATGGAACCACTAGCTAGAGTAAACTCACCTATGCCAACCAATCCTTTAGCGAGAAGTTCTTTTTCAATATATTCAACCATTTGAACGGTATTAAATGATAGGGGAATTGCCCCAAAACCGATAAATCGATCGGGGTATCTTTCTATTGCAGTTAATAATTCTGTTTCAGCATCTTTCGCCTTAAGTTGAGCCAAAGAAACATTTCCGTTAAGAATTGAATTCAACTGATTCATTTCCTTTCTCAATTCATATAGATTCTTTGTCTTTTCTGGATGTACTAGGGTTCTAAATAATATTGTTTTGTTTATTCCTGCTTCATCCATTAAATGAATATGATCTTCGAGCGGGAATGTGACATGAGAGTGATTATCAATAACAAGTAATTTTTGATTAATATTATCCATTTTGTTTCCATTTAAATTGTTTGTTTACTTCTAAAGTCTATTGTGCTAATGATAGCAAGTATCAATAAAATTATTTTCTATTTAATGAATAAAATTTTATTTTTGATTTATCAAAAGTATTACATAACGTTTTAAAAAACAATACGTTACTTTTGAGTTTGCTATATAACCTAAAGGTTAGTAATATTGATTATTTAATACTTATGAATAAAATTTTAATAAAAAGAAAACCCTGTGATAATAAATGTCCTCTTCGTATTGTAATGCATCGATTTGGAGATAAATGGTCTATTCTCATTATTCAAATATTGAGCGAAGAAAATATATTACGTTTTGGAGAATTACTCAGTAGGATTGATGGGATTTCTCTCAAAGTTTTTTCGTCTACGTTAAAGATGCTAGAGAAAGATGGTTTTATTTCTCGTAAAGTATACCCTGAAGTTCCACCTAAAGTAGAATATAAACTAACCAAATTAGGACAAGGTATACTACCTTACATTGAAAAGATAAGTACTTGGGCAGAGAATAACATTAAGAGAAAGAAAGAATAATATTTTTCAAGTAATATTATTTTAAATGTTGTTGAAAATAAACAAAATGATGTTCAATAGAAAAATGCCAATATATGATTGCCCGTCTGGCTAATAAATGTTGCGGGAATATTCTTTTTATAGAGATAATCAATTAATTGAAAAGAACTTTGGTATAATATATCCTCAGTACCACAATCAAAAATAAATGTTTTTCTAAAGTCATACTTTTTGATGAGAGCTAACTATAATCAGCCCAATCAGTTTTATTTCCAATTGACCTTTCCAGATCATCGATCATTCTCGTACTGTTACAGAATTCTATGCTGACTTTCCT
>NZ_JAMBJZ010000029.1:0-20601 GCF_025291155.1 Apibacter sp. | reverse complement strand
GCCCTATGCCTCAAACAAGAGAGCACATCTTATTATGTCGTCAGGTAAACGTGCCTAAAATCGTAGTATTCATGAATAAAGTGGATATGGTTGATGATCCCGAATTATTAGATTTAGTAGAAATGGAAGTAAGAGATTTATTATCTTCTTACGACTACGATGGAGATAACACTCCTGTAATTCAAGGTTCTGCTTTAGGTGCACTTAACGGAGATCCAAAATGGGTTGCTACTGTTGACGAATTAATGGCTGCTGTAGATAGCTGGATTGATTTACCGGTTCGTGATCAAGATAAACCTTTTTTAATGCCAATCGAAGACGTTTTCTCTATTACAGGTCGTGGAACTGTAGCTACAGGACGTATTGAAGCAGGAGTTATAAACTCTGGTGAGGCCGTAGATATTGTTGGTATGGGAGATGAAAAATTAACATCTACTGTAACAGGAGTTGAAATGTTTAGAAAAATATTAGATAGAGGAGAAGCTGGAGATAATGTAGGATTATTGTTAAGAGGTATTGAAAAAACTGATATCCGTCGTGGTATGGTTATCGCTAAACCAGGATCAATTACTCCTCATAAAAAATTCAAAGCTGAGGTTTATATCTTAACTAAAGAAGAAGGTGGACGTCATACTCCATTCCATAATAACTACCGTCCTCAGTTCTATGTTAGAACAACTGACGTAACTGGTACTATTACTTTACCAGAAGGAACTGAAATGGTAATGCCTGGTGATAACTTAACTATTACAGTTGAATTACATCAACCAATCGCACTTAATAACGGTTTAAGATTCGCTATCCGTGAAGGAGGTAGAACTGTAGGTGCAGGTCAGGTAACTGAGATTTTAGATTAATTAAATTAAAATCATAATAAAAGAAAGAACTTAAAGTTCTTTCTTTTTAAGCGGGTGTAGCTCAGCTGGTAGAGCAGTGGTCTCCAAAACCAAAGGTCGTGAGTTCGAATCTTTCCGCCCGCGCAAAATAATAATAAATGAACGGACTCATTAAGTACTTAAAAGGTGCAATAGAAGAATTCAAAGATCACGTTGAGTGGCCTAAATGGTCCGATTTGCAATCCTCAACAACAGTTGTAGCAATTACGTCGATCATTTTGGCTATATTCTGCTTTGGCGTAGATTGGACTTTTGCTAAGGCACTTCAAAATATTTACTCTATTTTAGTAGGATTAAAATCTTAATAAATTTGGACGTGATGGATGATATGAAATGGTATGTACTGAAAACGATCAGTGGACAAGAATCTAAGGTGAAAATGTATATCGAAAATGAAGTTTTAAGATATGAACATCTTAAAAAGAATCTTGGTCAAGTAGTCGTACCAATGGAAAAAGTAGTACAAATTAGAAACGGTAAAAAAATTCGTAAAGAAAAAGTTTATTATCCTGGTTATGTTATGGTTGAAGCTAATTTGATTGGTGAGTTACCACATACCATTAAAAATATACCTGGAGTAATTAGTTTTTTAAGTGCTACTAAAGGAGGAGATCCGCTTCCAATGAGACGAAGTGAAGTGAGTAGAATGTTCGGTAAAATGGATGAATTATCTGAATCTGAAGATACCGTTAACATTCCTTTCGTATTTGGTGAAACCGTGAAAGTAATCGATGGTCCATTTAATGGTTTTAATGGAACGATCGAAAAAATTAATGAGGAAAAAAGAAAATTAGACGTCATGGTGTTGATTTTTGGAAGAAAAACACCTATTGAGCTAAGTTTCTCTCAAGTTGAAAAGATATAGGCTGCTTCCACAGATATAAATAAAACATTTTTAAGTAAAAATTAAAATGGCAAAAAAAATTTTTAAAATGGTAAAACTCCAGGTGAAAGGAGGACAAGCAAACCCTTCACCTCCTGTAGGACCTGCTTTAGGTGCTGCCGGGGTTAACATCATGGAGTTTTGTAAACAATTTAATGCCCGTACACAAGATAAGCAAGGACAGGTATTACCGGTTATCATTACTGTATATGAGGATAAATCATTTGACTTTGTTGTTAAAACTCCTCCGGTAACCGTACAACTTTTAGCAGCTTCTAAAGCTAAAAAAGGTTCCGGTGAACCAAACAGAGATAAGGTAGCATCCGTTTCTTGGAGTCAAGTGCAACAAATCGCGGAAGACAAAATGGTAGATTTAAATTGCTTTACAATTGAATCTGCGGTTAGTATGGTTGCAGGTACTGCAAGATCTATGGGTATTAAAGTAACTGGGCAAAATCCCTTTAATAATTAATTGTAGGAATCATGGCAGTTTTAACGAAAAAACAAAAAGCAGTTGTTGCTAAAGTAGATAAATCAAAGCTTTATACATTAGAAGAGGCTTCAAGCTTAGTTAAAGAAGTTAACTATACCAAATTTGATGCATCTGTTGATATAGCCGTTCGTTTAGGAGTTGATCCTCGTAAAGCCAATCAGATGGTACGAGGTGTAGTATCCTTACCTCACGGTACAGGTAAAGAAACCCGTGTTTTAGCTTTAGTTACTCCGGATAAGGAAGAAGAAGCTAAAAACGCAGGTGCAGATTATGTAGGATTAGATGAGTATCTACAAAAAATAAAAGAAGGATGGACTGATGTTGATGTAATCGTAACACAACCTCAAGTTATGGGAAAATTAGGTCCTTTAGGAAGAGTATTAGGTCCACGCGGTTTAATGCCGAACCCTAAAACCGGAACTGTTACCACTGAGATAGGAAAAGCCATTTCAGAAGTAAAAGCAGGTAAAATAGATTTTAAAGTTGATAAATATGGAATTGTACATGCTGCAATAGGCAAAGTATCATTCGATGCTAAAAATATTCAGGAAAATGCACAAGAAATCATTTCAACTTTAATAAAATTAAAACCTCAGGCAGCTAAAGGTGTATATGTTAAAAGCATTTACCTTTCTTCTACCATGAGTCCGGGTATTGCTATTGATCCAAAAGGTATAAACTAATTTTAATTTTACCAAACCATGACAAAACAAGAAAAAATAGAGGTAATTAAAGAATTACAGGAAGTACTTGAAAGTACAAATGTATTATATATAGCTGATACTGATGGATTAAATGCTCAACAAACTTCAGAATTAAGAAGAGCTTGTTTCAAAGGTGAAATTTCAATGAAAGTTGTTAAAAACACCCTTCTTAAAAAAGCAATGGAAAATGTTGAAGATAAAGATTTTTCAGGTGTTTTTGAAAGTTTAAAAGGAAATTCTACTATTTTCACTTCAGAAAGAGGAAATGCTCCGGCTAAATTAATACAAAATTTCAGAAAGAAAATTGAAAAGCCTTTATTAAAAGCTGCTTGGATAGATTCTGCAGTATTTGTAGGAGATGCACAATTAGATACATTGGCAAATCTCAAATCTAGAGAAGAGCTTATTGGAGAAATTATTGGATTACTTCAATCTCCAATTAAAAATGTTGTTTCTGCTCTTAAATCAAGTGGAAATACCATTGCCGGTTTAGTTAAAACCTTATCTGAAAAAGAAGAATAATTTCACACTCATAATAAATAGTTGTTAAACAAAAATTAAAACAAAATTAAAATGGCAGATTTAAAACAATTAGCTGAAACTCTAGTAAATTTAACAGTAAAAGAAGTTAATGAATTAGCTGAAATATTAAAAGAAGAATACGGTATTGAACCTGCTGCTGCTGCTGTAGCTATGGCTGCTCCAGTTGCTGGTGCAGAGGCAGGAGCTGCTGAAGAAAAAACTGAATTTGATGTTATTCTTAAAGCTGCAGGTGCTAATAAATTAGCTGTTGTTAAATTAGTTAAAGACCTTACAGGTAAAGGTCTAAAAGAAGCTAAAGATGCTGTAGATGGAGCTCCTACTCCAATTAAAGAAGGAGTAGCTAAAGACGAAGCAGAAAGTCTTAAGAAACAGCTTGAAGAAGCTGGAGCTGAAGTTGAATTGAAATAATTCATTCTACCTAAAAATAAAGGTTTAGGCCTCCAATTTGACATTGGTAAGGTCTAAGCCTATTTGTGTTTTAAAGATTTTAATATATCATATGAGTAAATCATTGGCGTCAAAAACTCAAAACCCAAAGAGATTTAGTTTCTCTCACTCTAAAGGACAAATTGAATTTCCTGATTTCCTAGACATACAGGTTAAATCATTTCAGGATTTTTTTCAATTAGAAACTCGTCCTGATCAAAGAAAAAACGAAGGACTTTTTAAAACGTTTACTGAAAATTTTCCTATTTCAGATACAAGGAATCAGTTCGTTTTAGAATTTTTAGATTATTTTGTTGATCCTCCAAAATATTCTATTGATGAATGTATTGAAAGAGGATTAACTTATAGTGTACCACTTAAAGCACGTCTCAAATTATATTGTACAGACCCAGAACATGAAGATTTTGAAACTGTAGTTCAAGATGTATACTTAGGGCCTATTCCTTATATGACACCAAGCGGTTCGTTTATCATAAACGGTGCTGAAAGAGTTATGGTATCCCAATTACATCGTTCACCTGGTGTATTTTTTGGACAATCCTATCATGCCAACGGTGCAAAATTATACTCATCTAGAATTATACCATTTAAAGGATCTTGGATGGAATTTGCCACCGATATCAACGGTGTGATGTATGCTTATATTGACAGAAAGAAAAAACTTCCGATGACAACCTTGCTTCGTGCAATTGGTTATCAAAGTGATAAAGATATATTAGAAATATTCGATCTTGCAGAAGAGGTAAAAGTAAACAAATCCAACCTAAAAAAAATGTTAGGAAGAACTTTAGCTGCAAGAGTTTTAAATACTTGGTTTGAAGATTTTGTTGATGAAGATACCGGTGAAGTTGTTTCTATAGAAAGAAATGAAATTATACTTGACCGCGAAACTATTTTAGAAAAGGAACATCTTGATTTGATCATAGATTCCGGAATTAAAACCATTTTAGTTCATAAAGAGAACAGCAACGAATTTTCTATCATTCATAATACTTTACAAAAAGATTCAACCAATTCCGAAAAAGAGGCTGTAGAGTATATCTACCGTCAATTGCGTAATGCAGAACCACCTGATGAAGAAACTGCAAGAGGTATCATCGATAAATTATTTTTCTCTGATGCTCGATACTCATTGGGAGAAGTGGGGCGTTACAGAATTAATAAAAAATTGAATTTAAATATCTCTGAAGATATTCAAGTTTTAACGAAAGACGATATTATTGCTATTGTTAAGTATTTAATTGAATTGATAAATTCAAAAGCTGAAGTTGATGACATCGACCACCTTTCCAATAGACGTGTTAAAACCGTAGGAGAACAATTAGCCGGACAATTTGGTGTTGGGCTAGCTCGTATGGCACGTACTATTAAAGAAAGAATGAATGTTCGTGACAATGAAGTTTTTACCCCTATCGACCTTATCAATGCAAAAACTTTAACCTCAGTTATAAATTCTTTCTTTGGAACAAATCAATTATCTCAATTTATGGATCAAACAAATCCATTATCTGAGGTTACACATAAAAGACGTATGTCTGCCTTAGGGCCCGGAGGTCTATCAAGAGAAAGAGCCGGATTCGAAGTACGAGACGTACACTATACTCACTATGGTAGAATTTGTCCTATTGAAACACCAGAAGGACCAAATATCGGTTTGATATCTTCTTTAGGTTGTTATGCCAGAATTAATGACTTAGGATTTATGGAAACTCCATATAGAAAAGTTATTAACGGTAAAGTAGACTTGGAATCCGAACCAGAATATTTAACTGCAGAAGAAGAAGAAGGAAAAATTATTGCTCAAGCAAACATTAATATGGATAGTGAAGGAAAAATTCTTGATGAAAGAATTGTAGCTAGAGAAGAAGCTGACTATCCAGTTGTTGAGCCAGATAAAGTAGATTTGATGGATGTTGCACCTAATCAAATTACTGGTATTTCCGCTTCATTAATTCCTTTCCTTGAACACGACGATGCTAACCGTGCATTGATGGGATCTAACATGATGCGTCAAGCGGTACCTTTATTAAAACCTCAAGCTCCAATTGTAGGAACAGGTTTAGAATTCCAGGTTGCAAAAGATTCACGTATCTTGATTAATGCTGAAGGTGAAGGAATTGTTGAATATGTTGATGCTAATATTATCACCATAAAATATGACAGAACTGAAGAAGAAGAATTAGTTAGCTTTGATTCTGCAAGTAAAACTTATAAATTAACTAAATTTAGAAAAACAAATCAAAGTACATCTATTACGCTTAAGCCAATCGTTAAAGCTGGGGATAGAGTATCTAAAGGTCAGGTCTTAACAGAAGGTTATGCAACTGAAGATGGAGAGCTTGCATTAGGTAGAAACTTATTAGTAGCTTTCATGCCTTGGAAAGGATATAACTTTGAGGACGCAATTGTTATTAATCAAAGAGCAGTAAGTGAGGACTGGTTTACTTCTATTCACGTTGACGAGTATTCTCTAGAAGTTAGAGATACAAAATTAGGTATGGAAGAACTTACACCAGATATTCCGAATGTAAGTGAAGAAGCCACTAAAGATCTTGATGAGAACGGAATGATTCGCATTGGAGCAGAAGTTAAACCGGGAGATATATTAGTTGGTAAAATTACTCCAAAAGGAGAATCAGACCCAACTTCAGAGGAGAAATTACTTCGCGCCATATTCGGAGATAAAGCCGGAGATGTTAAAGATGCATCGTTAAAAGCTGAACCTTCCTTAAAAGGTGTAGTAATTAATAAGAAACTATTTACCCGTAACATTAAGGATAAACGTAAACGAGGCGATGAAAAATTAAAAATTGAGCAATTAGAAGCTGAATTTAAGGTTAAACTTAATGATTTAAAAAATCAATTATTAGAGAAATTATATGTCCTTTTAAATGGAAAAACTTCTCAAGGAATTTATAATGATTTAAATGAAGAAGTAATACCAAAAGGAGTTAAATTTACTCAAAAGCTTTTATCAAGCATTGATGACTACTTTAACTTAGCTGGAGAAAATTGGACATTAGATGATAATAAAAACAATTCTATTAAGGAATTGCTTCATAATTATAAAATAAAACATAACGATCTACTAGGTTCACTAAATCGCGAAAGACATACTATTTCTGTTGGAGACGAATTACCGGCAGGTATTGTAAAACTTGCTAAAGTTTATATCGCAAAAAAACGTAAATTAAATGTAGGTGATAAAATGGCGGGTCGTCACGGTAATAAAGGTATTGTTGCAAGAATTGTGCGTGATGAAGATATGCCATTCCTAGAAGATGGAACACCGGTTGATATTGTACTTAATCCACTAGGAGTACCTTCCCGTATGAACATAGGTCAGATATATGAAACTATTTTAGGTTGGTGCGGAAAAAAACTGGGTAAAAAATTTGCAACTCCTATCTTTGATGGAGCAACTTCTGAGCAAATCGACGAACTCACTAAAGAAGCCGGCGTACCTCAATGGGGTACTACATATTTATACGACGGGGGAACAGGAGAACGTTTTGAACAAAAAGCTACCGTTGGAGTTATCTATATGTTGAAACTTGGACATATGGTTGATGACAAAATGCACGCACGTTCAATCGGACCTTATTCATTAATTACTCAGCAACCGTTAGGAGGTAAAGCACAATTTGGAGGCCAAAGATTTGGAGAGATGGAGGTTTGGGCCTTAGAAGCTTTTGGAGCCTCAAACATCTTAAGAGAAATTATAACCATTAAATCTGATGACGTGATTGGTAGAGCTAAGGCTTATGAATCAATTGTTAAAGGTGAACCAATGCCTGAACCAGGTATACCTGAATCATTTAATGTATTTCTACATGAATTACAAGGTTTAGGATTGGATGTAAGATTAGAAGATTAGTTATTTCATTCTTTTTAATCTTAATAAATTTAAATTTTTTTCAATTTAATTGATTACAAAATAATGGCAGTTAAACAAAGAACTAGCAAATTTAGTAAAATTATAATCGGATTAGCTTCTCCAGAAAGTATATTACAACAATCCAGAGGAGAAGTTTTAAAACCTGAAACAATCAATTATCGGACTCATAAACCTGAACGTGATGGTTTATTTTGTGAAAGAATTTTCGGTCCGGTAAAAGATTATGAATGTGCTTGCGGTAAATATAAAAGAATACGTTACAAAGGAATTGTTTGTGATCGATGCGGTGTAGAGGTAACGGAAAAAAAAGTAAGACGTGAAAGAATTGGACATATTAATTTAGTAGTGCCGGTGGCACATATTTGGTATTTTCGTTCTTTACCGAATAAAATCGGATATTTATTAGGTATTCCTTCCAAAAAGTTGGATATGATTATCTACAATGAACGCTTTGTAGTTATTCAGGCAGGAATAGCAAAAAAATTAAATGGTGAAGAGTTAGAACATCTTGAGTTTTTAACAGAGGAAGAATATTTAGACATATTGGAGACACTTCCAATTGAAAATCAATATTTGGATGATTCTGATCCAAATAAATTTGTCGCTAAAATGGGGGCAGAATGTTTGGAAGAGCTATTAAAAAGAATAGATTTAGATGCCTTATCTTATGAATTAAGACATAAAGCAAATACTGAATCTTCTAAACAGAGAAGAACCGAAGCATTAAAACGATTACAAGTAGTGGAATCATTCAGAGATGCTAATTCCGACGGTCGTATCAATCGCCCAGAATGGATGATCATGAGAGTGATACCTGTTATACCTCCAGATTTACGTCCATTAGTACCTTTAGACGGAGGACGTTTTGCTACTTCCGATTTAAATGATTTATACCGTAGAGTTATCATCAGAAATAATCGTTTAAAAAGATTAATAGAAATCAAAGCTCCGGAAGTAATTTTGCGAAATGAAAAACGTATGCTTCAGGAAGCCGTGGATTCATTATTTGATAATACCAGAAAATCATCAGCTGTAAAATCTGAATCTAATAGACCATTAAAATCACTTTCCGATTCATTAAAAGGAAAACAAGGACGTTTTCGTCAAAACTTATTAGGTAAGCGTGTGGACTATTCTGCTCGTTCGGTTATTGTTGTAGGTCCTTCACTTCAACTTCATGAATGTGGTTTACCTAAAGATATGGCAGCTGAGCTTTATAAACCTTTTATCATTAGAAAATTAATTGAAAGAGGAATTGTAAAAACAGTAAAATCTGCAAAAAGAATTATAGAAAGAAAAGAACCGGTAGTTTATGATATCTTAGAAAATGTGATGAAAGGACATCCGGTTTTATTAAACCGTGCCCCTACCCTTCACCGTTTAGGTATTCAGGCTTTCCAACCAAGGATGATTGAAGGTAAAGCAATTCGTCTTCACCCTTTAGTTTGTACAGCATTTAACGCGGATTTTGACGGAGACCAAATGGCAGTACACCTACCATTAGGACCAGAAGCAATTTTAGAAGCTCAATTATTAATGTTGGCCTCTCAAAATATTTTAAATCCAGCAAATGGTTCGCCTATTCAAGTACCTTCTCAAGATATGGTTTTAGGACTATATTATATGACTAAGCCATTAACACCTACTGAAGAAATTAAAGTTAAAGGTCATGGTTCTATTTTCTATTCCTCTGAAGAAGTAGATATTGCTTATAATGAAAAAGCCGTAGATTTAAATGCTATAATTAAAGTAAAAGCAACGGTTATAGAAGGAGAAGAACTAGTAGAAAAGATGATTGAAACCACAGTAGGAAGAGTATTATTTAACAAAATCGTACCTAAGAAAGTGGGTTATATTAATGAGGTTTTAACTAAAAAATCATTACGTAACATTATTGGTACCATATTACAAAGAACTGATTTTCCTACTACTGCTAAGTTTTTGGATGATATGAAAACTTTAGGATATGCTACTGCATTCAAAGGAGGACTTTCATTCAGCTTAGGAGATATCAAAACTCCTGATGAAAAGAAAATTATGATTCAGGAAGCTAATGAACAAGTTGACGGAATTAGAGCAAACTATAATATGGGATTAATCACCAATAATGAAAGATATAACCAGGTAATTGACGTTTGGACTAATACAAATGCACGATTAACAGATTTAATCATGCAAAGAATGAAAACCGACAAAGGTGGTTTCAACTCAGTATACATGATGCTTGATTCGGGTGCACGGGGTTCTAAAGAACAGATTCGTCAGCTAGCAGGTATGAGAGGATTGATGGCAAAACCGCAAAAAGCTGGTTCATCAGGAGGTGAAATTATTGAAAACCCTATTATTTCAAATTTTCGTGAAGGACTTTCCATCTTGGAATACTTTATATCTACACACGGAGCTCGTAAAGGTCTTGCAGATACTGCATTAAAAACTGCTGATGCTGGATATCTGACTCGTCGTTTAGTTGATGTGGCTCAAGATGTAATAATTAATGAACAAGATTGTGGAACCTTAAGAGGTATTGAAATTTCGCCATTGAAAAAGAATGATGAAATTGTAGAACCTCTTTCTGAAAGAATATTAGGTCGTGTATCACTTCACGATATCTACCACCCGGATACAGATGAACTATTAATTGAAGCAGATCAAATGATCACATCTGAGACAGCCAAATTAATTCAACAATCCGGAATAGAGTCAGTAGAAGTTCGCTCTCCATTAACTTGCGAATCTAAAAAAGGTATATGTGCAAAATGTTATGGAGTAAACCTATCTACCAACAAATTGATAAACAAAGGCGAAGCAGTTGGTGTAATAGCCGCTCAGTCTATTGGTGAGCCAGGTACACAGCTTACATTAAGAACATTCCACGTAGGAGGTACTGCTGGAAACGTTGCAGAAGTGAGCAGCATTGTTGCAAAAAGAGACGGTAAAGTTGAATTTGATGATATAAGGACTGTAGAAAGTGAAGATGAAAACGGTAATAAAGTTTTAATTGTTGTTTCCCGTTCTACAGAATTTAAATTATTAAATGCTGAAGGAAATATACAAATGCTTACCAATATACCTTATGGATCTACATTATTGGTTAAATCAGGAGATGAAGTTAAAAAAGGAGATATAATTTGCAAATGGGATCCGTACAATGCAATTATTCTTTCAGAAACTGCCGGTAAGATCGAATACGAACAAATTGAGCAAGGTTCAACTTATCAGTTAGAGATTGATGAACAAACAGGATTCGAGGAAAAAGTAATTTCTGAATCAAGAAACAAAAAACTCATCCCTACTTTAAAAATACTAGATACAAAAGATGAGGTACTAAAATCAATAAATTTACCTGTTGGTGCACACCTTATTGTAAATGACGGTGAAAAAATTAAAGCTGGAAGAATCTTAGTAAAAATTCCTAGAAGGTCAGCAAAAGCCGGTGATATTACCGGTGGTTTACCACGTGTAACCGAGCTATTTGAAGCAAGAAATCCTTCTAATCCAGCTGTTGTTTCCGAAATTGACGGTGTTGTAAGTTATGGTAAAATAAAAAGAGGTAATCGTGAAATAGCTATAGAGTCTAAAAACGGTGAGATAAAAAGATATTTGGTTAAATTATCCAATCAGATTCTTGTTCAGGAAAATGACTTTGTACATGCAGGAGATGCCTTGTCAGACGGTGCAATAACCCCGAATGATATTCTTAACATTAAAGGCCCAACAGCAGTTCAAGAATATTTAGTAAACGAAATCCAAGAAGTATATCGATTACAAGGGGTAAAAATCGATGACAAACATTTTGAAATTATTGTTCGTCAGATGATGACTAAAGTTGAAATTGTAGATGCCGGTGATACCAAATTCTTAGAAGGAAATCTAGAGCACAAAATTGATTTCATCGAAGAAAACGATCGTATTTTCGGAATGAAGGTTATAACTGAACCTGGAGACAGCCTAGAATTAAAACCAGGGCAAATAATTTCTTCAAGAGAACTTAGAGATGAAAATTCTAAATTAAAACGTGAAGATAAAAAACTAGTTGAAGCTCGTGAAGCACTTCCGGCTACTGCAAGTCCTGTTTTACAAGGTATTACAAGAGCGTCATTACAAACTAAATCATTTATTTCTGCAGCTTCTTTCCAAGAAACTACTAAAGTATTAAATGAAGCTGCTGTTGCAGGTAAAATCGATTACCTAAACGGATTGAAAGAAAATGTAATTGTAGGGCACAGAATCCCTGCTGGTACTGGTTTAACAGAATATCAAAATGTTGTGGTAGGTTCGAATAAAGAATTTGAGGAAATGATAACCGAAAAAATTTAAAAACAATTCGAAATGGAAAATCAAAATCAGAATCAACAAGACTTAAATATTGAATTAACTGATGAAGTAGCTTCCGGAGTATTTTCAAATCTGGCACTAATAAATCATTCACCGACTGAATTTGTTGTAGATTTTATTCAGATTATGCCGGGTGTACCTAAAGCTAAAGTTAAATCAAGAATCATCTTAACTCCTGAACATGCAAAAAGATTATTAACAGCTTTAACTGATAATATTCAAAAATATGAGCAACAATTTGGAGCTGTTAAAGATGATACCTATCATTTAAATTTTGGACCAAAAGGTCAAGCATAAATAAAAATAAACAAATTATTTATAAAAAAGCCGAGATATATCTCGGCTTTTTTTGTTAATATATTAATTACTAACATCATAAAAGAAGCGTAATTTTATAATATAGCCAACTAAATAACTAATTAAATTTGAGAATTATTTAATTATTTAACAATTATTTTAACATAATTAAAAAATATATTATATCTTTGAAGAGATAAATTAATGTATTAAATATGAGAATAAACCGAATTTTCTTAGGATTTTTGTTTATCTTCATGAGCACGGCTTTTGTTTGGGCTCAGATGAAAACGATTAGCGGGAAAGTTCTTGGGATTGATGGACAGCCTCAAGCAGATGTTTCCGTTATGATACAAGGATCTACCAAAAAAACTTATACTGATGACGCAGGAGAATTTTCAATAGATGCTGAACCAGGACAGACAATTGAAATTTTATCTTTTGATGATGAAACCGCAAGTTTTATTGTTAATGACCAAAGTTTTTATGATGTTGTACTTAAACCTTTGAAAACAGAAAGGGATGATCCCTCAAAAAGAAAAGAAAAAGTACTCGATGATGTCATTGTAACGGCTTTAGGAATTACAAGAGAAAAAAAATCTTTAGGATATGCAACTCAATCTGTAAATGGAGATGATCTTTCTAAAACCAGAGAAACTAATCCTATAAACTCACTTTCGGGAAAGGTCTCAGGACTACAAGTGATCAATAATAGTGGAACTATAGGAGGTTCAACGCAAATAAGACTAAGAGGTATGAGATCTCTTTCTCAATCTAATAAGCCACTTATAGTGGTAGATGGAATACCATTAATTGATCAAAATATAAATTCAAAAAGCACAGAAAGAGGAGCTGGTGGTATAGATTATGGGGATACATTTGGCGATATAAACCCTGACGATATCGAAAATATATCAGTACTTAAAGGCGCAACGGCAGCTGCTTTATATGGATCAAGAGCTATGAATGGTGCTATCATGATTACCACTAAAAAGGCAAAAAGAGGAAAAACCGAAATTGTCCTTAATTCAGGGGTTGTATTTGATAAAATATATAAAATGCCTCGTCAACAAAAATTATATGGCGGAGGTGGAAGTAATAAGTTCGTTACTCAAAATATTAATGGGGTAGATTTTTTAATCGTCGATTATAGAACAGATGAATCGTGGGGACCAAAATACGATCCTAATGTAAATGTCTTACATTGGAATGCATTTGACCCGGAATTTGCTGACGATTATTTAAAAGCAAAACCATGGATCTACCCGAAAAACGATTATAAAGAATTTTTTAAAACCGGAATCACTCATAATAATGGTATTTCATTTAGTAGGAGCATTGAAAATACCAATGTAAGAGTAAGCTATAACAATTCAAAATCATCGGGAATAACGCCTAATTCAGATTTAACAAAAAATTCATTATCAATGAATTTAAATTCCAAATTATCTGACGATCTAAAATTGGATGCTTCTGCAACTTATACATCAACTAAAGGATTTAATAGACCAGAAGTTGGATATAGTAACAGCAATATTTTGCAAAAAATGTTTCAATTTGGACAAACATCTTTAGATTATAAAGACCTCCAAAAATATCAGTTAGCTGATGGAACTCAAAGAACTTGGAATAGAAGAAGTTGGAATA
This sequence comes from Apibacter sp., assembly GCF_025291155.1. Taxonomy (NCBI): domain Bacteria; kingdom Pseudomonadati; phylum Bacteroidota; class Flavobacteriia; order Flavobacteriales; family Weeksellaceae; genus Apibacter; species Apibacter sp. Next base: position 6,458 of record NZ_JAMBJZ010000029.1, on the reverse strand, counting down.
ACTCAAATCCCGCATATTCTGACAACCCATATTGGACGGTATACAAAAATACTAATGAAGATAATAGGGATCGCTTATTTGGTACAGCAGGATTAATTTATAACATTACTAATGACCTATATGTTAACGGAAAAGTAATGCTTGATACCTATACGACCCATATAAGTGAAAAAACAGCAGTAGGTTCTCATTCGCTTTCTGAATATATAACTTCTGAAAGAAAATATACAGATTTAAACTACGAAGCCACTGTTCATTACGATAAAAACATAGGTAATTTCTCTCTTAATTCTTTTGCTGGAACAAATAGAAGAGATTATAAATATAGATATATGTATGGAAAAACCAAAGGAGGTTTAGTCATCAGAGATTGGTATAATTTAAACAATTCAATGGAACCTTCGATTGTGTTGAATCAAAAGGAGAAAAAAAGAGTAAATAGTTTATTTTATTCTTTCAGCCTAGGATACGATAATTTTGTATTTTTAGAAACAACCGGGAGAAATGATTGGTCATCTTCACTTCCTTCTAAAAATAATTCCTTTTTCTATCCCTCTGTAGCTACAAGCTTTGTTATCACTAGATACCTTGAAAGCAATTGGTTGAATTTCTTGAAAATCAGAGGAGGATATTCTGAAGTAAGGAATGATACTGATCCATATCAATTAATTAATACATTCTATAATTTTGACATTGAAAGCGAACCAGACTATGAAAGTTTATTTTTAAAAGATCCATGGTTTTGGCTAACAACTACAGCTAAAACTAATAATCTGAAACCGGAAAAATTAGAATCTTATGAAGTTGGACTAGAATTTCAACTGTTTAAAAGTAGACTAAGTGGAGATATTTCATTTTATCAAACTACGACAAAGGATCTAATTACTAAAGTACCTTTAGATGGCTCTGCAGGGTTCTATAATGCATTGATGAACGCAGGAAAACTAGTAAATAAAGGCGTAGAAGTATCTCTTAATATTGTTCCAATTAAAACAGAAAATTTTAAATGGAATTTTAATTATAATTTTTCAAAATCTGATAATGAAATCAAATCTCTTGCAGAAGATTTAACATCCCTAACAATAGCTAAAGCACCTTTCAATGCATTTGTTGTAGCAATTCCCGGCTATAGATATGGTCAAATATACGGTACTGATTTTGTGTACAAGGATGGAAAAAAAGTTGTAGGTAAGGATGGATTATATTTAAAAACCGTAAATAATGTACCATTAGGATCAATACTTCCTGATTTCAATATGAGTTTTAGAAATTCTTTTACTTATAAAAATTGGAGTTTAGGTTTACAAATTGATTGGCAAAAAGGCGGAAAATATTTTTCGACCACTTATATGTTAGGAATGAATTCAGGAATACTTCCTCAAACAGCAGATAACAATATAAGAGAAAATGGTATTATTGTAGATGGTGTTAAAGAAGATGGTACTCCTAACGATATTAGAGTATCAGCATCAGAATATTCTAAACATTTTTTTAATGGTCCTTCCGCTCAAAATGTTTTTGATGCAGATTTTGTAAAATTACGTGAACTATCAGTATCTTATACACTTACCGGCCAATACTTAGGTGATTATATCAATTCTATTACTTTTTCGGCATTTGGAAGAAATCTCTTTGCTTGGGGGCTTGATTGGAAATCCATGGATCCTGAAGTTGCAAATTATGGAAGTGGAAATGCTTCAGGAATTGAGGGAGGTTCTATGCCTACTACGAGATCTTTTGGACTTAATGTGCAAGTCAAATTCTAATTTAAAAATTCAACCATGAAAAAACTACTTACATATATCAGTTCTCTCATTATCCTATTATTTTCAGCTATATCTTGTGATAATGATTTTGATAATATAAATACTGATCCTAATAATCCGAAGAAAGTACCGGGTTATACAACTTTTAGATTTGGATGCCGATATTTTATTGATAATACCAGAGATGAATGGGGGTCAGGAAGGATGGTTTTACCTTGGATCCAATACTGGTGTCAACTAAATTATACGGAAGAAGATCTTTATCAATATAGAGATGGTGCTAATCAAAATTTATGGAAAGATTATTATCGAGCCGCTGAAAATCTTAAAACTTCTATAGAACTGGTAGAATCCGATCCTTTAACTAATGTACAATTTGGTGCTATTGAAAACCAAACAGCAATTGCACGGATTATGCTAAGCTATTTATTTATGCAACTTACAGATACATATGGAGATGTTCCTTATTGGTCTTATGGTGGAAAATCAAATCCAGATTTTCAAGCCTTACAAGTTGAAAAGTACAAAACTCCCAAGTTTGTAAGACAAGATACTATTTATAAAGACATCTTGAAAGAATTAAAAGAAGCCTCAGCTCAACTTATTCTGAATAAAAATGTTTCAACAGGAGATCATATGTATAATGGAGATGCAGCAAAATGGAAAAAATTTGCTAATTCTTTACGTTTACGTTTAGCCAATCGTTTAAAAGAGATAATGCCTAAAGTAATAACTGAAGCAAATGATGCAATTTCGCAGGGTGTATTTACTTCTAATGAAGATAATGCCATATTTGCCTATGGAACTACTACCTCAGATGCTAATCCTATGTGGAGGGCCTATTTTGTTAAAAATAGAACCGACTTTGCTGTCACCAATACTTTTATTGACTTATTAAAAGGAAAATTAGGTACTTTTTCTGCTGATCCAAGACTTCACAAATTTGCATCTCCTAAAAAGGCAAAAATTGATGATGTTAAAAATAATACTTATGTTTCTTCTTCAAATTTAAGTGATTATGAAGGTATGCCATACGGTATTACAAGTGCAATGGCTTCTGAAGTTTTCTCCGCTGACAAAATTTCATATCCAAGTTATGATGTTTTACATATAGATAGAGGTGAGGTTCTTATGGAATATGCTGAAGTTCAATTTATATTATCCGAATTAAATAATTGGGATAATGGATATTATCAAGAAGGTGTAAAAGCTTCTCTTGAAAGATGGGGAGTATCTACTAAAGATCAAGCCGATTTCTTAAGTAAGTTACCGATAGCCAACGAAGAAAATGTACTTACCCAAAAATATATTGCGCTTTATATGCAACCTCATGAAGCTTGGGCAGAATATAGAAGAACCGGATATCCTAAAACTTTATTGTTACCTGGAAAAACGTATGCTCTTCCCGAAAACCCAACCTTTCCCGCAGGAACTAGCTACGAATTTAAACCGTTAGTTTTTGGTATGACTGACTTACCAACTCGTATTCCCTACCCCTCTCATCTTTCCACTCAGAATACTAAAAATTATTACGAGGCTGTTAAAAACATGGGAGGAACTGATGATATGAAAACTAAATTAATCTGGGATAAAAATTGATACTTAGTTAAAATTTCATCTATAAATAACGCTCTGTTTTTCATTAAACAGAGCGTTATTACTTTATAAAATTATTTTGAATTCAATTAATATTCCAATAGTAATTGAATATCTTGCGTATGATTTTTTAATTCACCAATTCCATTTAAAAAAGACAGTCCTATTAAAAAGCTAAATTGAGAAACTAAAGCTCCACAATTCTCTACTAATTTTGCACAAGCAGCTGCCGTTCCTCCAGTCGCTAAAACGTCATCGTGTATTAAAATTCTTTGTCCCGGCAGTATATGTCCTTTTTTTACTTCTATTATTGCTTTTCCATACTCCAAGTCATATTCTTGTGAAATTATCGGAGGAGGTAATTTTCCAGCTTTACGCACTAAAATAAAAGGAAGATTAAGTTCTCTTGCAATTTGAACTCCAAATAAATATCCTCTACTCTCAATACCACATACAGCATCCACTTTTCCTTTACTTAACTCTGCAAATTTTTTTACAATTTTAGTACATAACTCAGGATTTAGAAATATTGGAGAAATATCTTTGTATTGTACTCCTTCTATAGGAAAATCCTGAACCCTATCAACATGTAAATCGATTTCTTTACTTAAACTTAATTCTTTCATTAAATTAATTTTTTATTCATACCTAAAAATTTACTTCCAAGTATCTTCTTTTATTTCTTTAGTTTCTGTATTAGTAATTAACCAATTATCTTTTATTTTTTTTAAAATAAAATTTTGAGTTAAAGTTTTTATTTTTCCATTTAGATCTTTAATCTGATATTGGGCTATAACAGTTAATTGATCTTTAATAATTTCTTCCGATTCCGCATTTAATAAATTAGTTTCTGCAATCGTTCCAAATCCGTTGGATGTGGAAGAAAAGTTTTCCAAAGATGACCATTTAGGATTTTGTGTCAAACTATATGCTTGAGAGAATTGTTTAGAACCTATCAATTGTATAAATTTTTTAACATTATCTAAAGCTACTTGTTTATTAATCTCATTTTCTATAGGAGATAATGCATCTCTTGTTTTATTTAAATCAATAGGAATTCCTGAAAGTTTTCCATATAGATATTTATTTGCAACATTAATCTTAGCCTCCACATCAATATTTGAAGTAGTTAACTTTTTATTTTCAAACATGGAATAAAGGATTTTTATTCCTTTCTTTAAAGTGGGATTGCCTATTTCTGATGAGTTTATCTCTCTTTGTATCATATATACGATAATACCGTTATTTATAAATGATATGGATAAATTTAAGGGTAAATCTTTATAAGAAACTGCTAATCCTGTATCGTCTACTAATTCCGGATATAGGTAAAAGCCGTCGTTCACTGCAGCATCTTTATCAATAGGTGTAAATCTAATATTAATACGAGTGGCCTCCTCTATTTGTTTAAGTTTTTGTTCTGCAACTGTTAAGGGCTTTATATCCTTATCGAAAACTGAAGGATCCACTGAATTCATAGAAGTACTTGACCAAGGTATTTTATTTTTTTTTGCAATATCTTCAGCTATATCAAAAATTTGCTCCGTATTTTTTCCATCAAGTAATTTATAAAGTTGCTCCCACCTGTTGTTTTCATCTTGCCCTTCAGTTTTAAACTTATAAATTAATTTAATAGCTTCTTGCATTTTATCCCGTTGAAGGATAGTTAACTTGGAAGATATAGACTTAATACTTTTATTAAAAGTTTCTTTAGTGGTTCCATCTATAACTTTATATTGCTTATCGCACGCATTACATAAGAAAACAAAAGTTAATATTATTAAAATTTTTTTTTTCATAAAAGTATATTATGTAATTAAAAATATGCTAAATATTTTTTACAATATAACCTGATATTTTTAAAGTTGAAAAATTCTTATACGTAATCTGTTTTTTCGATTCATAATCTACTATTTCCAAGCCTGCATATTTAGCAATAGCATGCCCTCCTGCAATATCCCAAAAATTAATCGGACTCAATCTTGCATATTCATTTGCTTTTCCTTCTGCAACTAATCCTATCTTAATAGCACTCCCCATTTGAAACATAACCAAATTTGGATGCTGTATTCTTAGTTTTTCAATATATTCTTTATCTATAGAGCTATAATGAGAGCGACTTGTTAATATAGTATAATTCTTTAAATCAATCTTTAAAGGGAGTTTCACAGATTTTTCCAATATTTTTTCAGTAACATCTTCTTCATTTAATAGTTCATATAAATCTTCATATTTTCCATTCCATTTATAACTACCTAAACCTTCAGCAGCAAAATAAAATAATTCTAATGATGGGGCTGCTAAAACCCCCAATAAAGAAGTTTCTGATGTCAACAAACCTATGGAAATACAATATTCTCCAGTCTTATTAACATATTCTTTTGTACCGTCAATAGGATCAACGCACCAATATTTTTGCCATCCTGCAATTACACTTTCTGATTCATGCTCAGTTTCTTCACTTAGTATAGGAATAGAGGTTTGCTTTAAATATGCTGTAATGATTTCATTAGATTTTAGATCACCCGAGGTAACGGGTGATTTATCTTCTTTTATTGAAACAGAAAAGCCTTCATCATATATTTTGTGTACTTCTTTTGAAGCATCTATTGCTGCTCTTAGAGCAACATTAATTAAATTTTTCATTAATATGAATTTTTTGAATCACCTTTTTCAGATAGAGATTTGGCAGAGGATGTTCCTATTCTTTTTACACCCATTTCAATCATTTTCACAGCTTCATCATAAGTACGAACACCACCCGCAGCTTTTACAGGTAAAGGTTTTGAATAATTAAGCATAATTTCAATTGCAGGGAAAGTTGCTCCATTCGGCTTCCCATCTTCTGTTTGATAAAAACCTGTTGAAGATTTTACAAAAATTTTACCAAAATCATCTTTATTAAAAGTCTCTTGAGCCCATGTTGAAAAATAAGAGCAAATAGACTTTATTTGTTCATCTGAAAGTGCTGCAATCTCAATAATCCATTTTACGACCTTAGATGCTTTTAAACCTAAAATAGTTCCTGAAATAAATTCTTGCTTAACTAAATCTATGCCCCCTTTTTTAAAAGCCTCATAATTAATAACATAATCC
>NZ_JAMBJZ010000028.1:0-20835 GCF_025291155.1 Apibacter sp. | reverse complement strand
TAAATCCATCTCTCTATGTCCGTAATAAACAGCAGGATCTATTACTACGGGTTCCCCCCTGTCGGAAATTAAAAAATTTCCTCCCCATAAGTCACCATGAACTAAAGAGGGTATTTCATGAGGAAAAATATCATCTATTTTTTTATAAAAATTTTCCGCAGCCTGTACTTCTTCAGAATGTAGAGCATTCATATCAACAAGCTTTTTAATCAAGGGTTCTAAATGATATTGAGCATAAAATTTTCCCCAAGTTGAAGCTTGCGTATTTTTTTGTGGTAAACGTCCAATATAGTTATCACTATCAAACCCAAAATATGGTTGGCGGATTTTATGCATAGAAGCAAGAGATTCTCCAAAGTTTTCCCATATTTGCTTAGTGGGCTCTCCTTTCTTAATCAACTCCAGAATTAAATATTGCTCATTAGCGCTTTCTTCAACTTTAATAATTTTAGGAGTTTTCAACTTATGAGTTTCAGCAATGGTTTTCAACCCTTTAACTTCATCTTTGAACATTCCTGGAAATTCTTTGACATTATTAGTCTTCATAAAAAAATTACCTTCGTCACTCTCTAACAGAAAAGATTTATTCGTATCTCCTCCTGAAATCGGTCTATATTTTTTGATTTTTACAGGAAGATGCTTTATCATATGTTGCAAATCCATTTTTATGTGTTTTTATTAATTAATTTATTTTATATTATTGTTTAAAATAATAAATTAAATTTTCTTACTTCATAAAAATACTTACGATATTATTTTAGTTAAATTATCTTTTAAGAATCTCTTACAAATTTTTAAGATAAATAATAAAATTCTCTATACGTATATTTTATTTTGTATTTGTAATACTATCACATTCTGCAATATATACACCAATTTTTTTTTTTAAATAAAAAAAAATCATTTTTTAATTAGGTAATGGTTATTCTTACTATATTTAAATATTCTAATACCACTAATTTTTTTAATCATATAAAAAATAAATACATGAAAAACAAGATAATATTCCTTTCTTCTTTAGTTATAATGTCATTAAATCATTTCATTTCGTGTTCTGATAATAAGAATAATTCTAAAACAACAGACCCATTAGCAGCAGCGGCTTCCATGAGTTCCGAAGATATTCAAAAGGCTAAAGAAGAGGAAATAGCAAACTTACCCGAAAATATTTTTATTATCGAAGGAAATGATGCTATGCAATTCAATTTACATGAATTAAAGGCTAAAGCTGGAAAACCCATAACGTTAACTCTTAAGCACGTTGGTAAGGCAAGTATTAAAGATATGGGACATAATATTGTAATTTTAAAACCCGGAACAAATTTAAATGAATTTGCAAGCAGAGCAGCAAACGACGTTAATGATAATTATATTCCTAAAAACGATCCTTCCATAATAGCACATACAAAGTTATTAGGAGGAGGTGAACAAGATACTATTACTTTTACTATAGATGATAAAGGTACTTACGATTTTTTATGTACCTTTCCTGCACATAGTGCAACGATGAAAGGTAAATTGATCGTAGAATAATATTTGAAATAAAAAAACAGGATACTCAATCCTGTTTTTTTATGATAGTTAAATTGTTATTTTATTTTAGGAGATTGTAAATAAAAATTTTTGGCTGTTTTTAAAATGTATTCCTCATTTGCTTCCGAATATTCAATGTTTGATTTCTGATAATATGTTGTATCATTATAAAGTTTACGATAAATATTTGACCTAACAAAAGGATAATAGTTACTTTTCTTTACTAGTAACATTAATACCGTTAGTAAATCTTTATCGTTTTTATCAGTGGATTTATAGAAATCTATAATAAATGGAATGGATTCAATGGCATTGATATCAATCAATGCTTTTTTTAAATTTAGTCCCATTTTTTGATTCTTTACAGATGTTTCTTGTATTAGTTCCTGCACAATTTTTCTATTCTCTTTTAAAAATTTTTGTTGTCTTAAACTCCATTTTGGATAATTAGCAGTTAGAGGCAACATTCCAAAAATTTTATTTTCTAAATTAAAATTTAATGAATCAAGGATAAAATTTGAAGATTTAATTTCAGGATAAACCATTGTATAAGTAAATTTTTCTTTTACAGAGAGTTTATTGAAATCTTTTTCTGATAAATAAATTTCTTCATTTGGTGTCTCCTCTACCTCATCAAGATTGTTTTTCATTCTCGATTTTGCTATTAGCTTTTCGAGTTTAACAAGACTATAAGAAGGTTTTGAGTTTTCTGTACGATGATTATATAAGGAACTGTTTGTAAATAGAGAATCAACTGGCTTAGCATTTTCTGCTTCTTGTGCAATATTAACATTAAACATCAACAGAACAATAAGTAAATATCTTTCTTTCATAAGCGTATATGTATATAATAATTAGTTTTTTATAAGACAAAATATCAAATTCTATGATTGTAATAATCGGAATTCATTCTAAGAAAAGATCAAAAAATTTATTTCCAATATTATTTTATCTAAATAATTATTAGATGATCGAATTAATTTTAAATTTTAGGTATTTTTAGCTATTTAAAAATTTATAAACTTAAACTTTGCATATTATGTTGATAAATTAGATAAATGTGTAGGTGTAGTCACTTTATAATTTATACATAAAATCATACTACAAAACTTTAAAAATAAAATTTATATGTTAATAATAAAAATAATAATTTATAAAATTATTCGAGCAAATCATTTGCAATATAAACAATAATTTATAATAAATCCTAAGGTATTTACACTGAATTAAATAATAATTGTTATAATTTTATTATTTTTAAATAAAAAAATGGGAATAACACAATTAAATATAAATATATTATTTATATAAATTACTTTATTTATATGTCATTATTAGACACTTAACACACAAAAACAATTAAATTAACACATATAAATTCAAATATTTATTATAATAAGATATTAATTTATAAAAATAACTTTGTTCTTATACAATTTTAATATATCCTATAACTATTTATATTAAATAAAAAAGGGAAAAAGTAAATATTCCTATTACACAATTCCCCATTTATTTTTATTATTTAGTTCTTTAATTTAAATAATTCTAATTAATTTTCTCATTCATATATCTTATCAATTTAAATAGAGTATAATTGATAAATATTCTAAAATTGGAAGTATTAATGACTAATTCAATGTCGATTTAATAATATTTTGAGACCTTTCAGGGCCTACAGATACTAAATAAATATCAACACCTAAAGATTCTTCGATAAATTGTAAATACTTTTTAGCGGAATCGGGTAGATTTTCGAAAGATTTAACATCTGAAATGTTTTCATTCCAACCTTCCAATTCTTTATATATTACTTCATAAGTCGATAATTCTTCAATTGTTGAAGGAAAAACTTCAGTACTATTTCCCTCAGGAGTTTGATAAGCTATACCTACTTTGATTTTTTCAAAATTGCTTAATACATCCAACTTTGTTATAACTAAATGGGTAATACCATTAATCATACAAGAATATCGCAGAGCAACCAAATCCAACCATCCACAACGGCGTGGACGTCCTGTGGATGCGCCATATTCATTTCCTATTTTACGAATAAGTTCTCCAGTTTTATTTTCCAATTCAGTAGGAAAAGCCCCATTTCCTACTCGCGTACAATAGGCTTTGGATACACCTATTAAATTTTTTAAACTAGTTGGTGGAACTCCGGCTCCAACAGTTGTTCCTCCTGTTGTCGGTGATGAAGAAGTTACATACGGATAGGTTCCGAAATCAATATCCAACATGAGAGCTTGAGCTCCTTCAAAAAGAACATTTTTTTGATCCTTTATTGCGTGATTAATATCGTATTCCGAATCTATAATTCGATTTTTAAGTCTTTTACCATAATCAACATATTTTTCATAAATATCTTCAAAGAAAAGAGGTTTTTTAGAAAAAAGTTTTTCAAATAAAACGTTTTTGACTGCAAGGTTCTCTTTAATTTTTATTTTTAAAACCTCTGGATTCAGCAAATCTATAGCTCTGATTCCTATTCTTGCTACCTTATCTTCATAACAGGGACCTATACCTCTTTTTGTTGTTCCAATCTGTGAATTTCCTGCAATTTCTTCTCTATAAGTATCTAGTAATATATGATAAGGCATAATAATATGTGCTCTACTACTTATGAATACATGATCAGTACTTAATCCTCTTTTTTCGATAGCTTCAATTTCATTAAAAAATGCTTCAGGATTAACTACAACTCCATTACCTATAATACATTTCCCTTTACATTGAAGTACTCCTGATGGCAATAGATGTAAAACAAATTTATCTTCTCCGGCATATACTGTATGTCCAGCATTATTTCCTCCTTGATAACGTACGACATAATCTGATTTTTCAGCTAAGACGTCCGTAATTTTTCCTTTTCCTTCGTCGCCCCATTGTAGACCGACAACCACGTATGTTGACATATTTAGTTTAATTTTATTTAGTTAACTTAAAAAAATAATTAAAAATTTTACTCTTTTTACAAAAATAATTGAATATTAGAAACAAATAATGTTTTATAAAAAATACTGGCTTTTATTAATAATATAAAAATTTTATTTTTACTGTTTTTATAGATTAAAATTTTACGATCTATAATGGAAATAATTCATTATAATACCGAAAATATTTAAACTTCAATCTATTTAATTATTAATATTATTTTAAATTCATTTTACTGGAATATCTTTTAAAATTAGTAATAAATAATTCCAAAATTTCTGCACGGATGAAATGCTAACCTTTTCTTTAGGAGAATGTGCTCCTTTTATAGTAGGTCCGAATGAAATCATATCTAAATTAGGGTATTTTTCACCTATAATGCCACATTCCAATCCTGCATGACAAGCTTGAACTGATGGTTTTTCACCATGTTCTTTTTCATAAATTTTTTCAGCTATAGATAAAATTTCTGAAGAAGGATTAGGTTTCCAGCCGGGATATGAGCCGGATAGTTCAACTTTCATCCCAGCTAATTCGAATGCTGCTTTAACTGAAGAAGCAACCCATATTTTTGAACTCTCCACGGAAGATCGTGTTAGACATTGTATTTCTGCTTTTCCATTTTCTACTTGAACTCTAGCTATATTATTCGAAGCCTCAACCAATCCTTCTATATCCGGGCTCATTCGCAAAACTCCATTATGAGCTGCTTGTAAACTAGAGATAAACTTTTTACTATCCTCATTACTCAGTCCTATAGTAGCTTTATCTATTGAGGTAAGATTACATGTCAAATTAGAGTCTATAGAATTAAATTCTAATTTTATCTTACTATAGAGGATTTCAAATCGATTTTCAAGCTGGTCTTTCTTATCTTGAGAGATTGAAAAAACTGCATGAGCTTCTCGGGGAATAGCATTTCTTAATCCTCCCCCATCAAATGAAACTAAACGGATATCCAAATCTAAGAAATCATATAAAAATCTATTTAATAATTTATTGGAATTACCCAAACCTTTATGAATTTCCATACCTGAATGACCTCCATGTAAACCGGAAAGCTTTATTTCATAAGTTAAAAAGTTTTTATCGATTTCTTTTTCTTCATATTTTGCCCGTGCAGTCACATCAATTCCTCCAGCACAACCTATATCTATTTCATCATCTTCTTCTGTATCTAAATTTAATAAAATATCACCAGTTAAAAGTCCTTCACCTAATTCAAAAGCGCCGGTCATTCCAGTTTCTTCATCAATAGTGAACAAAGCCTCAATAGCCGGATGTTCAATTTCATTTGAAGATAACACACTCATAATAGCAGCTACTCCAATTCCATTATCTGCTCCTAAAGTCGTTCCCAATGCATGAACCCAATCACCCTCATATGTCATTTTAATCCCTTGAGTTTCAAAATCAAATTCTACGTCATTGTTTTTTTGGCATACCATATCTAAGTGAGACTGTAAAACAACCTTCTTTCTATTTTCAAAACCTGGAGTTGCCGATTTCTTTATAATAACATTGCCGCATTTATCTTCAATAGTTTCAAGTTTTAATGAAGCTCCAAAATTTTTTATAAATTTTATAATTTTATCTTCTTTTTTTGAAGGTCTTGGAATTGCATTTAAATCAGCAAAATGATTCCATATGCTTTCTGGTTTTAAATTTCTGATATTGTTGGTATCCATATTTTAATACGCATAAATTTTAATTAACAAATTTCGTTTTTTTTATAAAAAAACACCAAAAATTTAATCTAATAATTAATGGATATGTGATTTTTGTTCTCTTAGATTCTTAAAATTAACCATAAAAAAGTTTAATAAATGTTACTATTTTACAAAACTTCAAATTGATTACTATCAAAATTTATAGTCTATTATAACAAAATTTTATTTATAAAAAACATCATTTAAGTCTATGAAATATGTAAAGAGTTTAAGTATTATTAGTATTTTTGAAAAATAAAATATATAATTAAATGAATACCAGATATATCACTTTAGACAAAAATTTATTCATAAAAAATAGAAAAAAATTTGTCCAAAGAATGGCTCCAAATTCAGTTGCAATATTTAATAGCAATGACATTTATCCCATAAGTGCAGATAGTACTTTACCTTTCCAACAACAAAGAGATTTATTTTATCTATCAGGAATAGATCAAGAAGAATCTATATTAGTAATATGTCCATATGCTTACTTAGAGGAACATAGAGAAATGTTGTTTATACGTGAAACAAATGAACATATTGCTATTTGGGAAGGAGAAAAATATTCAAAAGAACAAGCAACGGAAGTATCCGGAATTAAAAATGTATACTGGCTTCAAGATTTTGAAAGAATTATGGAAATGGTGGTGGTTCAAATGGATAATATATACATTAATATTAATGAACATTATCGAGCTGAAAAAGTAGTTGAAACAAGAGAGGATCGTTTTATAAAAAAATTGCAAAATAAATATCGAGGACATTGTTATTTAAGAAGTAACCCCATATTACAACATTTACGATCTATAAAAGAACCAGAAGAGATTAACGCTATTCAACATGCTTGTGATATTACGGAAAAAGGATTTAGAAGAATACTACCGTTTATTAAGCCTGGCGTTTGGGAATATGAAATTGAAGCTGAATTAATCTATGAATTTATTAAAAACCGTTCAAAAGGTTGGGCCTACACTCCTATTATCGCCTCGGGTAATAATAGTAATGTTTTACATTATATCTTAAATAATAAAGAATGTAAAGATGGAGATGTTGTTTTATTAGATGTAGGAGCTGAATATGCCAATTATTCATCGGACATGACTCGTACATTACCGGTTAACGGAAGGTTTACAGAAAGACAAAAAGAGGTTTATCAGGCGGTTTTGAATGTTAAAAACGAATCAACTAAACTTTTAATTACTGGAAACAACTGGTATAGTTATCATGAGGAAGTCGGGAATATAATGACCGAAGAGTTGTTGAAATTAAAGCTTATAACTTCCGAAGATGTAAAAAACCAAGATCCGAAATGGCCTGCCTACAAAAAATATTTTATGCATGGAAATTCACATCACTTGGGTCTAGATACTCATGATTATGGAATTTTAACTGATTCTTTCGTTCCGAATATGGTATTTACAGTAGAACCGGGTATATACATTCCTGAAGAAGGGTTTGGAATTAGAATTGAAGATAATGTAGTTATACAGCCAAGTGGAAATCCTCATAATTTAATGAGAAATATTCCAATTGAAATTGAAGAATTGGAAGATCTTATGAATTCATAATAGTTGAATTTAAATCAAACCTAAAAAACCTAAAACCTATGTTTAATTATGAAAAAATCGATCGTATTTAAAAAATATCAAAAGATGATTTTTACAACTATTATTACAAACCTCAAAAACCGGTTGTAATTGAAAAATTAACTGAAGATTGGCCTGCCTATAAAATAAGGAACTTTGATTATATAAAAGATCGCCGGAGATAAGATTGTTCCATTATATAATAACAACCCTGTGAGTGCAGATAAGAAAGTAAACGAACCCGATGCAAGAATGAAAATGGCGGACTATATCGATATTCTTCAAAAAGGTCCTACGAATTTAAGAATATTTTTATTTAACATTTTAAAGCAAGTTTAGACCATGCAAAACGATTTTCAATTTCCTGATCTGGGCTTACATTTATTTAAAAGTTTGCCTATGTTATTTTTTGGAGGTGTCGGATCTAGTGTATTTATGCATTTTGATATTAACTTAGCAAACATTTTACATTTTCATTTCGGAGGGGAAAAGCAATGTATATTAATTAAGCCACAAGAAACTAAATATATGTATAAAATCCCTTATGTCACTATTTGTCGTGAAGATATAGATTTTGATAATCCTGATTTTGACAAATGGCCGGGATTACATTATATTACTTCTTGATAAAGCTCATTTATCTCATGGAGAAATGTTGTATATGCCTGAATGGTGGCATTATTTGCAATACCTAACTCCTAGTTTTTTTTATAAGCTTGCAATCTTTAGCTAAAAGACCAGCTAATTTCACTAGAGCACTCTTGAACATTTTTATAAAACGAAATTACGATAATTTTATGAGAAAAAGGCATGGTCAAATTTGTGTTCTTCTTCTATTTTATATAATTAAAATTATACATTTTTCATAAAAAAGCGCTTGTATAGTATGTTAATTTTATGAATAGTAAATGATTATTTTCATAAATAAGAAAAGAAAATTAGTATAATGTTGTTTTGTTATTTCTCTAAATTTTTTACTGCTTAAAACCAAGGAATAATTTCTATAATATCAATAAAATTATTATGTTTTGTAATCATTATTTATTTATTCAATGTTTTTTAATAATCAAGCTATAAATTATTAAGATATTTTTTGTTTTGAATACAATTTATTATTACATTTGAGCAAAACAATATATAATATTTGTAATATGGTAACATTGCTTTATATTGATACCTGGCCGTTTATCAAGTTTATAGGTTTTATTCTATTTTTATTAATAGCTTTTATTGGGTTTTGGTGTCTTACTTTCTTAGTATGTATTCTTCCCTACTGGTTAACTTATGGAATAGCCGAGAATAAAGGTAAAATAAATGCAAACGTTTTACCCGAAGATGTTAAGTCAAAAACACTTCCTCAACAAATGAATGTAGAGGTAGTTTATAAGAAATAAAAATATATTATAAAAAAAGCTGCTATATAGCAGCTTTTTTTTCAAAACTAATAGATTTTAAATTATTTTATTTCATTTAAAATTTTCACTGTATCATTAGCTATTTCTAATTCTTCATTAGTAGGAATAATCATTATTTTTACTTTTGAATCATTAGTTTGAATTTCTTCAACCTTATCCGGTCCGCTAAATTCAATATTCTTAGTTTCATCTAATTTTATACCTAAATATTCCAGATCTTTACAGATCATTGATCTAAGCTGAGTATCATTTTCACCAATTCCTGCGGTAAAGACGATCGCATCAACCCCATTTAAAGCGGCTATATAGGCACCTATATATTTTTTTACTCGATAGGAATATAAATCTAAACATAAAATGGCATTAGAGTCACCGTTTTTATACATTTCATCTACATCTCTTGCATCACTTCTTCCAGTAAGTCCTAACATTCCTGATTTTTTATTTAAAAGATCATCCAACTCTTCAAATTTCACACCACATTCTCTTACCATATAAAATAAAACAGAAGGATCAATATCTCCACTTCTTGTTCCCATAACTAATCCATTCAGTGGAGTAAAACCCATTGAAGTATCAATACTTTCACCTTTTTCATTTATTGCAGTTATGCTTGATCCATTACCTAAATGAATGGTTATAATTTTTGCTTCTTGATTATTTAAATGTTCTACCGCTTGTCTTCTCACATATTTATGACTAGTACCATGAGCTCCGTAAGATCTTATCTTGTAATCTGTGTAGAAATGGTTGGGAATTGCATATCTGAAGGCTTTTGGCGGCATTGTAAGATGAAAAGCTGTATCAAACACAGCTATTTGTGGTATATCAGGAAAAAATTTTTGTGCCACTTCAATTCCTAATAAATTGGCAGGATTATGTAAAGGTGCTAAAGCACTCATTTCTTTAATTTCATTTTTAACTTCTTCGGTAATTAAGACCGGAACATTAAACTTTCCTCCCCCTTGTACTATTCTATGCCCTACTCCTTTAATTTCTGATGGGCCATTTATAACTCCGAAATCATCGGCAGTTAATAATTCTACTATAAGTTTCATTCCCTCTACATGAGTGGGAAATTCTTGATGTAATTGTTTTTTATCTGAAACACCGTTTTTCAGATATTTATGAGTTATACTTCCTCCTGAAGTACCTATTCTTTCTACCAATCCTTTAGCAATTACGGAGTCAGAATCCATATTAAGTAATTGATATTTTATTGATGAACTTCCAGCATTAATGACTAATATTAACATCCTTTAATTTTTACTTTTACTTTACTGCAAAAGTATGGCTTTTAAATATTTTGAAAAAATTAAATTTATGTTCCATTAGAATAATTTAATTGTGAATTTGAAAATAAAATAATGTTAATTACTATGAACAAGATCTCTATATCTATATTAGTTATAGGTTTAATATAATTTTAAATGATCAAACTAAAATTAAGAATTATCCTAAAGGAATTTATAAATCATTTTAAAACTTTACCGAAAAAAACAATCTAAATTTATTGAGCATTTAACAATTAAAATTCGTAAATCTAATATTCAAGATTGTAAATGTTATGATCAAAGAAATATAAAAATAAAAAAGGTGTTAGCAATATCTTACCGAAATAACCTTTATATAATTCTCAATTAAATATCAGAGAAAAACTAACTAACGAAGATAAAAGTTTAGAATGTCATTATTTAAATCATTGTTTAAAAATGCAAGAATTAGTTAGCTACATATCTGATAGATATTTTAATAATGTTACAGCCAGCTTTGTAGCAATTATTGGAGATGATATTATCGGATATTTCATATCATATCCGGTTATTAATAAATCAATGGATATAATATATTAGTAAGAAAGTAAGCATTTTTATTTAATTAGATCGCCTTAGAAGTTTAAAAATTTATTTCAAAAAGAGATCTAGATTTTAATCTAAGGTAAAAAATTTATATATGCATGGAAATATCGAACTATATAAAATAATTTTAAATAAGATTAAATAAAAAATCCGGAAAGTTTCCGGATTCCAATTAGTGTAGTAATGAATTTATTAATATCTATATTCATCCGTCTTAAAGGGCCCTTCTACTGAAACGCCAATATATTTCGCTTGTTTTTCAGATAATATATCAAGCTCTACTCCTATTTTGGCTAAATGTAATTTTGCAACTTTTTCATCTAAATGCTTTGGCAAGGTATACACTTTATTTTCATAGTTATGAGAGTTATGCCATAATTCTATCTGAGCTAAAGTTTGATTACAAAATGAATTACTCATAACAAAACTTGGATGTCCGGTTGCACAGCCTAGATTTACTAAACGACCTTCTGCAAGAATTATTATATCTTTACCGTTAATTGTGTACTTATCTACCTGCGGTTTAATAGTTATTTTGGTAGAAGCATAGTTTGCATTTAACCAGGCCATATCAATTTCATTGTCAAAATGACCAATATTACAAACTACGGTTTTATCTTTCATCATTTCAAAATGCTTTCCTTGTATTATATCGCAATTCCCCGTACAAGTTATAATAATGTCTGCTTTCGTAATGGCATTATCCATCTTTTTAACTTCATATCCATCCATAGCAGCTTGTAATGCGCATATCGGATCTATTTCAGTTACAATTACTCTGGCTCCGGCTCCTCTAAATGAAGCAGCAGAACCTTTCCCTACATCTCCATAACCAGCTACCACTACTACTTTTCCTGCAATCATTAAATCGGTAGCTCTACGCACGGCATCAACTGCTGACTCTTTACATCCATATTTATTATCGAATTTAGATTTGGTAACAGAATCATTTACATTGATAGCCGGTAATACTAATGTGCCGTTTTTCACTCTTTCATGTAATCTATGTACACCCGTTGTTGTTTCT
This sequence comes from Apibacter sp., assembly GCF_025291155.1. Classification (NCBI taxonomy): domain Bacteria; kingdom Pseudomonadati; phylum Bacteroidota; class Flavobacteriia; order Flavobacteriales; family Weeksellaceae; genus Apibacter; species Apibacter sp. Next base: position 8,766 of record NZ_JAMBJZ010000028.1, on the reverse strand, counting down.
TCTGATAATCCTTTAATTCCCGAAACTAATTCCGGATATTTATCTAATACCATATTAGTTAAATCTCCTCCATCATCTAAAATCATATTTAAAGGTTTTTTTTCTTCTCCGAAGAATAAGGTTTGCTCTATGCACCAATTAAATTCTTCTTCATTCATTCCTTTCCAAGCATAGACCGATGTACCTTTTGCCGCAATAGCAGCAGCAGCATGATCTTGTGTTGAAAAAATATTACATGAGCTCCATGAAACTTCAGCTCCTAATGCCTGTAAAGTTTCAATTAGCACAGCGGTTTGAATAGTCATATGGAGACATCCTGCTATTCTTGCTCCTTTTAATGGCTGCTCCTCCTTATATTCTTTGCGAAGGGCCATTAACCCAGGCATTTCAGCTTCAGCTAATTCTATTTCCATTCGGCCCCACTTTGCCAGTGAGATATCCTTAACTTTGTATGGGATATAATCTATTTTTGTGCTCATACTAATAAAATTTATTCAAAGTTATTAATTTATATCACAACCTACAACATATATTTATCTTTAATGTTTAATTAAAATTAAAATAATTACTATAAAAAAATAAAATATCAACTTTATTTTTATTTTTAAGAAATATTATCTATAGTAGTTTAACATATTGATATATCATAAATTAATTACTCTGCTTATTAATTATTAATATTAGTATATTGCTAATATATCATTATTAAATCAGGTAATAGACTATTATTAAATGAATAATTGATTTATTTATAATAAAATATGTACCTTTTTAAACATACAACTATATAATTAGTTTAACAATTTTCTCATTATTCATTACATAAAACAAAATAGTATTTGGATAATTTTAATATTTTTATCTTAATTATTTTTTTATAATATTTCTTTATTATGAATTTTAAAAACGAAATAATTCTCCATTTAATTGAATATTCTCCTATATGGGAAAATAATCGCGAAAACCTTACATATCTATCTGAAATAATAAAAGATATAAATTACTCTGATATTATTATTTTACCTGAAATGTTTAATACTGGATTTAGTAATAATGTTTCTAAAATTGCTGAAAAAATGGATGGAAAAACGGTCCAGTGGATGATTGATATTTCTTTGGAAAATCATGTTGCTATTTGTGGAAGCGTAGCTATTAGCGAATATGATGAACATTACAACCGTTTCATATTCGTAGCTGATGGAAAAATTGTAGCTACTTATGATAAGCGTCATTTATTTTCTTTTAGCGGAGAAAATATTTTTTACAAACCAGGGAATAGTAAGGTTACATTTATATATCTAGGATGGAAAATTTGTCCAATGATTTGTTATGATTTACGTTTCCCTGTTTGGAACCGAAATACAGAAAATTACGATTTGCTATTAAATGTAGCCAATTGGCCTAAAAAACGAATTGAAGCTTGGGATGCCTTACTAAAAGCACGTTCAATTGAAAATTTATGTTATGTTTGTGGAGTAAATAGATTAGGCACTGATGGAAATGGACTTTCCTATCTAGGACATTCCTCAATTTTCACACCCGAGGGAAAACTCTTGAAAGGCAATAAAGTTAATAATTTTATCTACAAACAGATAATTTCTCAAGAAGAAATAAAAAGATGCAGAAACATTTATCATTTTCTTGAAGATCAAGACCATTTCCAGTTTTTATAAAACCATTTGTTATTTTAACTATAATATAGTGATAAGATTAACTTTCTATTTATAAGATAAATGATTAGATTATATATCTTGTCTCTTACACTTATACTTTTTATCTTAACATTTATTTAAATATTGTTTTAATATAATTAAAATAAAAATAAACATATTGTGTTAAATCTTTAAATCATAAACAGTAAAAACACACCTTTTTTTTACAATTTTTAAAATCAAATAAAGTTGAAAGATAGTATCTTAAAATTGAAATATGAAATTAGCAAGATTGATATTATAAGTTTACGTAACCGAAAAATACATTTGTAAAATTAAATCAATAAATATAATACTATGACTAAAGAATTAATTACAGTAAAGGAATTAGAGGAAATTAAACTTGCGGGTATTACTTGTAAAGGTGAATTAGGAAATTGTGATTCATATTATGAAAAACTACTTAATTGGGCTAAAGAAAATAACCTCACTCAATCACCTAACTTCAAACTGATTACAATTTATCATGATAATGTCCAAATGACTGCCCCCTCGGAAGTAAGATGGAGCGTTTGCACTCCAATTGATAATAATTATGATCTACAAGGATATATCAAAACACTTTTCATCCAAAAAGGGAAATATGCTGTAGGTCATTTTGAAATTACTGAAGATTTATTTCAACAATCCTGGAATAAAGTTGTGGATTGGATCCGTGATAATAATTATGAATTCGGAACTCAAGAATCTTTTGAAGTTTATTATAATGATAATAAAACACATCCAGAAAAAAAATTCATTGTAGATTTAGTCATACCAATTAAGTAAGGTATATAAAATAATTTAATTAAGAAATGAATAATCCGGAAGTTTACCTATATACAACTAAATACCTATTTATTTTTTATGTAGTTAACTTCCGGGTTATATAAATTCAATTTATTCTTTATCCTCAAAGTTATTTTATATAAAATAAAGCTTTTTAAAATAAATTTAAACAATGTCTAAACCTTTTAGTTTGAAAATAGATTGATAAGACGAAAAAGGATAACTAATTTATATAAACCTAATTATTTTTCTGAATTTAAACCAAAAAAAGAAAAACGTACATTTCCATATTTTCTTGTTTCTAGAAAATTAGGATGTTCGGATAAATCTTTTCTTGTATTATGCTCTAAAATAAACTCTCCGTTTTTTGATAAAAAATTATGATTTAAAACACAATGAATTAAATTTTCATATTCTTTATCCTCCATATCGAAAGGTGGATCTGCAAAAATTATATCATAACTTTTATAACTTTCTTTTTCAATGAAATTGAAAACATTTTGTTTGATAATATGTATCTCGTTTATTCCTAGTAGTTTATTTATATCTTGAATAAATTTAACGTGTTTTCCATTTAATTCAACTGAAGTAATATCTTTACAACCACGCGAAGCAAATTCATAATCTATAGATCCAATTCCGGCAAATAAATCTAATACCGATATTTCCGATATATTATACCGGTTAGTAATAATACTAAATAATGCTTCCTTGGCAAAATCAGTAGTGGGCCTAACCTCAAAATTTTTAGGTGCAGTTATTTTTTTTCCTTTATATTTTCCTGCTATTATTCGTATCATATATCTAAAATTGTATAATTTTCTCTCTCAAACTCATTTTCTTCACCAGGAATAACTTTTTGGAAAAGTTTATCAATATTTTTTATTGCTTTTAACCTATGAGGTTTATTATAATAATATAAATGATATGTGGATAGTTCTTTGAATAAAGTTTTTGAAATTACTTTCAAAAAATATTCGATATCTTCTTCAATTTTATAGGGATATATATTATATAAAATTAATTTCTCTTCTTCTACTACTGATATCTCAAAATAATTATCATAAATATATAAAAAAAAACCATTTTTATGCTGGTCATTTTTTATTTTAGATAAAAATTTAAATCCCGTATGAGATATTCTGATTTTATCAGAATATCCTGTAAAAATTTCTTCAATTATTTCCGGGTAATAAAAAACCAACACTAAATTAAAATTGGGAATTAAATTAAAACGTAATCCCATGTTTTCAAATTGAGGTACATTAAGATTTAAAAACTTTTCAGCAGTTTTTTCATCAAAAAATTCAGCCGGGATAAGTGTAAACTTATCATTTAAAATAGTTATATCTAAAAAATTACATTCTTTATTAAAAAAACTATTTTTTTTAAGCTTATTAGTAATTATTTCCTTATCTGCTGGTGTTAGTAAGCTTTCATAATGAATAATTTTTTTTTCATTATTTTCAATATACGAAGCTTTATTATCTTCAAATAAAAAATTTATTGTGGTAGATAAAGCATAATTAATGATATGTAATCCTTTACTTTTTTTCAAAGCTTGATTATTATAAAAGACAAATATAAATCATATCATTATCATACACAATTTTAAATATGAACCAATATTTCTTTCTAACTATTTAATATATTGAATAGTATCTATTTAATATTCTATATTTTTGTATATAATTTAGTTTAAAACTATTTTTATAACTATTATTTAATTTTGTTAATCAATAATTTATTCATTGAGGTTATCTTTAAAAAGCCATACAATTGCTTTTATATATAAGTAATTTTATTTTGCTTTGCAAAATGAGGTTTTTAATTTGATAATTCACAGATTTATTGTTATTTAAAAGTATTTTTGATTTTATCCTTAGTGTTAAAAATTTCCTTTTTTTAAATACTTTTTGTAAATTTGCCGGCTTATAAATTAGAATATAAATGAACGTTACACAAAACAAAATAGATGATTTAAATACTATTGTTAAAATCACCATTAAGCCAGAAGACTATAAACCAAATGTTGAAAAGTCACTTAATGATTATCGTAAAAAGCTTAATATGCCTGGCTTCAGAAAAGGAAAAGCACCTATGAGTATTGTAAAAAAACAATATGAAGGTGCAGTAACTTTTGAAGAAATCAACAAAGTTTTAAATGATGCTTTAAGTAACTTCATTTCAGAAAATAAATTATCTATATTAGGGCAACCTTTACCTAAAACGAATAATGATTTTGATGCAAATGCAAAAGAAATGACTTTTGAATTTGAATTAGGCTTAGCACCTGAATTTAAAGTTGATCTTTCAAAAGCTAAAATACCTTATTATAAAATTGAGGCTACAAACAAAGAGATTGATGATACAGTAGCCAGAATTCAAACCCAATTCGGCGAGATTAAAGATGCGGATCAAATAGAAGAAGGTGGTAATTTTGTTGGAGAAGTTAATGAAATTGATATGGAAGGGAATATTGTTGAAGGAGGAAAAAATACTACTTTTACTTTTTTAGTTGACGATTTAAAAAATAAAGAAGATTTTTTAGGTAAAAAAATTGGTGATATCGTAAAAATAAATGCTCAAGATTTATTTAATGATGTTCATCAACTTCAACATTTCTTAGGATTATCACATGAAGAAGCTCACCAATTTAATGCTGAATTAAAAATAACCATTGAAAAAACATCTATAAAAACTAAGGCCGAATTAAATCAAGATATTTTCGATAAAGTTTATGGTAAAGATAAAGTAACTAGTGAAGAAGAGTTACGGTCAAAAATTAAAGAAGAAATCGAAAACTACTATAAGAAAGAATCAGATACTAAATTTATGAATGATTCTGTAGAGTGGTTGCTGGATAACATTAAGTTTGATTTACCTTCAGAATTTTTGACAAAATTCATTAAAAGCAAAGCTAAAGAACCGATTAGTGATGAAGAAGCCACTACTGAATATGAAAAATCTGCTAAAGCTTTGCGTTATCAATTAATTGAAGGCCAAATTTTATCTGATAATAATGTGAGCGTGCAATATAATGATTTAGTAGAATTCACAAAAAATCAAATGAAACAACAATTTGCAATGTATGGTTACGTAGATATTCCTGACACTGAATTAGACAAATACGTTGCCAATGCTATGAAGAATGAAGAACATGTACGCCAGTCATCCGGAAACTTATTACAACAAGAATTATTTAAAATTTTCGATACTAAAATTCAGAAAAAAGAAAAGACTTTAACATTAGAAAAATTTGATGAAATATTAAAAAAAGAATCTGAAGAAAAAAAGGATAAATAATAAATTATTTATTTTTATCAATAAAATATTAAAAAACAGGCTATTAAAAAATAGTCTGTTTTTTTTATATAAAATATAATCTCTATTAAAATATTTATATGTATATTGCAAAGCAAAAAGTCATCTTTAGTGCAAAAGATGACTTTTTCTAATAAATACTCAATCAATTATGATCTTTCAATTAAGAAATTGAGTTACTAGTACATTAATTAATAATTCTTCTAAGCTTTTAGTGTTAAAGTGTGTGTGTTTTTAAGCCTTAGTGTTAATTAATAATTATTATTCTTTTTAAAGTAGTTTTTAATGTTAATGAATTTTAAGCTTTCTTATTAAATTAATAATTAATATTTTTTTGAGTTTTATTTTCAATATTTATTTTCGTTTTTAGATCCTTTATTTTAATTAGCCTCATTTATTTGAATGCAAATTTATAGATTTTTTTCTAACAACCAAAAACGATATTATTTATTTCTATAATCATAGATAAAAAACAATATTCCAAACTGTTTACAAAAAAAATATTTACCTGATATTAAATATGATACAAATCAATATGAGATATATATTGACAAATGTTAAATTTTTTATAAAATTATATTGACAAATTTTAACTTTAAATACATATCTAAAAACTGTAAATAATAGATTTTTTTTTATATATTATCAAGAAATATAGCCAAATTATAAAAGTTCACTCCTCTTTATTTTTATTAAATGAATCCAATATCAATTTCTGCCTAAGATTGAGTAATCTTTTCATATTATGGAAAACTCTTCCTGTAAGACTCCTTACCCATCCTTTCTTTTTTAAAGATGGTAATATTTGCTCAAGCGTATCAAAGCTTTTATGCATTTTTTGAATTTCTATTTTACTAAGTTTATCATCATCTACAATTGAAATAATTTCTTCCTCAAGTTTTATTCTTAGTAGCTTTAATTTTTGCTTAACTTTTATAATTTCTTCAGTATTGAAATAATCATCATATTCATCAAACTTTTCACAGAATTTATCAATCTGCTCCTGTTCATCTACTAATAGTCCCAAGGGAGAAGCTAAAGATATCTCATTCCATATTATGTCAAGCCATTGCTCTATTTTAGAATATACATCATTTATATTATCTAAAATAAAATTTTCATACATTGAAAATTTACCAGGTACAGATTCTCCAGATATATTAAATTTTTCATTATTATTTTTCTCGATAAAATGATTTTCATCTTTAAATATTATAAAATATTTGGGTTCTATTAAATATAGAAGTTTTATCGAATTTTGATTTATATCAACTTTAAAGTCAATATATTCAAATTTATCGTTCTGTTTAAATATTTCAATAATATTCTCTAAAAATTCTTTTTGTATCATATTCTAAAGCAGTTAGATAAATAATTAGTTTGTAAATATAAATATTTAATCTTGAAAATTATCAATATAAAACTTTTTTTTTAATTTTGTACTATTAATAATCATACATATTTTTTTATATATTCATCATTATAATTTAATTATTATGGAAAATAAGCATAAAACCACTATTGATAGATTAATAGATTTTATGGATTATAAAAACCTTAATGATAATAAGCTAACTAAATTAGCTAACTTATCAGTCGGATTAATTGGAAGAGCAAGAAGAAATAAATCTGGCTTACATACCGACACTATTGAAAAAATATTACATACTTTTCCCGAATTAAATCCTACTTGGCTATTAACCGGAAATGGTTCTATGCTTTTATCTACAGAGGATAATGTTATCCCCAAAAATATACCACTAATTAAAAATTCTGATACTTTTATAGATGAAATATTTACCACTCAGAAAGATATTATATATATGCTAAAGAAAAAATATTTTAAAATTGAGGGTTCTTAAATAAATAATATTGCGACTTTATTGTATGGCTTCAATAATTGCATAAACGGGAAAATGATCGCTATATCCTCCCAAATATCGACTTCCTGAATAGGTTCGCCAAGGAGTGCCTAATTTTCCCCTATCTTTATTTTGTAGAACTGGAATATTGAATATTTTGGATTGATTAAATCGCAATGAATTATTTTCATCATAAAAAGTTTTAGAAAAAATAATTTGATCAAATAGCATTCCTTTTCCTTCATGGAAAGTACTGTATTGATTATTTCTATATAATTCTTCAAAAGGATTATATAGTTCTCGTGTTTTTAATTCTTGGATTGTTTTTTTACACCAAAGCTCTTGATACAAATAGTTAGTGACAGGATTCTCATTAAAATCTCCCAAAATCACTATATTAGCTTTCTCATCTTTGTCAAAAACTTCATTTATCTTTTTTCTTAATGCATGTAGTATGTAAATTCTCTTTGATAAATTTATATTATTCTCTCTTTGAGATGGTAAATGCAAAACAAAAAAATGAATTGGATTGCTTTCAAGATCACCTTTCGCATAAGTAATATCTCTAGTAAAATCTCTGCTTCCATCACTATTAAAAATTGGAATACGAATAAATTCTGAGTCATGAACCGTAAAAAATTCCTTATCATAAAAAAAAGCAGTATCAATTCCTCTTTCATCTAATGAATCTTTATGTATATATCCATAATTTGCTTTAAATGAAAATTCTTCAAGCAAATCATCTATAACGTTTTTATTTTCAATCTCACATAATCCAAAAAATGTTGGTAGTTTCTGAGTTTCTTCTTTTCCTATATTACTAATAACTTTTGCAATCTTTGCTAATTTATTTTTATATCTTGAAAAGCTCCAAGTTCTATCTCCCTGAAATGGTAATTTAAGTATAGATGAATTTCTATTATTTCGCGATTGATACAGATTTTCTACATTATAAAATGCAATAGTGTGATGCATATATATTATTTATAAAACTAAATTATTAAAATTATAAGTAAAAGAGTGAAATTTTATAATCAGTTATTATTTTTTTAAGCCCAAATAAATTACAACATTTATACCTAAGTTTTTATTATTTAAAT
>NZ_JAMBJZ010000027.1:0-21208 GCF_025291155.1 Apibacter sp. | reverse complement strand
CACAACGCAATGTGATGTTAAAGGGAATTATATTGAGCTGTGATGTATCACAAAAATACTAAAATTTGAAAGCAATTCACAACTTATATTCTGGGGAAGATAAAATGAGGGCGGCTGTGATGTATCACAAAAATACTAAAATTTGAAAGCAATTCACAACCCCCAATGATCGTAACACCACCACAAATGAGCTGTGATGTATCACAAAAATACTAAAATTTGAAAGCAATTCACAATAATTGACGTTTATGAAGCAGCACCTAATAAGCTGTGATGTATCACTTCAACTACTAATAATTTGAAAGCAATTCACAACATTACAGTAGATGATTTAACTTATTAATAAGCTGTAATTTATCATTCCAACTATTAAAATTCGAAAGCAATTCACAATACTAAGTATACATACTAGTAATCAAATTAAAATCGCCCATTATAGAAAAAACGTATACTAATTATATACCTAAAATTATTTTTATTCACACACAAAAGATAAAAATAACTATAAGAACTCAAATATATAAAAAAATAAGTTTTTTATATAATAATAAGACATCTCGCTTACTTTACCTTTATCAACCTCAACCCCATTAAACCCAATTCACTTACAATTAACCACTTAAATGTAAATGTTAAAAATCAACCTTTTTTAGAAGAATTTTTAAATCTGTTTATATATTTGCATTTATGTTTTTTAGTAGTACCGAAAAAGATAAAAATTCTAAAGCAAGAGCCGGCATATTGCAAACCGATCATGGAATTATTGAAACTCCAATATTTATGCCGGTTGGGACGGTAGGTTCTGTAAAATCAGTACATCAACGGGAATTGAAAGATGATATTAAGGCTCAAATTATCTTGGGCAATACTTATCATTTATATCTTAGGCCAGGTACTGATATTTTATATAAAGCCGGCGGATTACATAAATTTATCAATTGGGATCGCCCCATTCTTACCGATAGCGGAGGCTATCAGGTTTTTTCTCTTTCCCAAACCCGAAAAATCCAAGAGGAAGGAGTAAAATTTAAATCTCATATTGATGGTTCCTACCATTTTTTTACACCTGAAAAATCTATGGAAATCCAACGATTCATCGGTGGAGATATATTTATGGCTTTTGATGAATGTACCCCTTATCCTTGCGATTATGCTTATGCTAAGAATTCGTTGGAGATCACTCACAAATGGCTGACACGATGTGTAAAATGGTGTGAAGAAAATCCTGAATTTTATAATTATAAACAGCATCTGTTTCCTATCGTGCAGGGTAGCATATTTGATGATCTGCGAAAGTTATCTGCAGAATTTATCTCTTCTGTAAATGCAGATGGAAATGCTATAGGTGGGCTAAGTGTAGGTGAGCCGGAAGAGGAAATGTATCGCATAACCGACCTAGTAACCGATATTTTACCTGTTGAAAAACCTCGTTATTTAATGGGTGTGGGTACGCCGTGGAATATTATCGAATCTATTTCTTTAGGTATAGATATGATGGATTGCGTTATGCCTACTCGAAATGCTCGAAACGGAATGCTATTTACTTGGGACGGAGTAATCAATATAAAAAAAAAAAAATGGGCAGATGATTTTTCTGAATTAGACCCTAAAGGTACTGCTTATGTTGATCACGAATATTCCAGAGCCTACTTAAGGCATTTATTTTCTGCTAATGAATTTTTAGGAAAGCAAATTGCTTCGGTTCATAATCTTGCTTTTTATCTGGACTTAGTTAAAACAGCTAGAAAACACATATTAGAGGGCGACTTTACTAGTTGGAAAAAATCTGTAATTCCGCAGTTAAGAAATAGATTATGATTACAATTTTAGATCGGTATATTATTCGAAATTTTTTAGGAACCTTGTTTTTCATGTTGATTCTATTAATTGCCGTATTTATAATTATTGATATACAAAGCCATTATCAGGAATTTAGCGAAAACGGTTTTTCCGTATTGGATACTTTAAAACTATACTATCCGTTTTATGTTATCTGGGCCGTAAACGTTTTTGCGTCTATACTGGTTTTCATCTCTGTTATTTATTTCACTTCACGAATGGCTAATAATACGGAAATTGTTGCCATTACGAGTTCAGGAGCAAGTTTTTTCAGATTTTCAAGGCCCTATCTTATTGTGGGAATATTAATCGCTTTCGGTTCATTTATGACCAATCATTTCCTACTTCCCTGGGCAAATATCAAGAAAAATGAATTTAGCGTGAAAATTCTTACCGGAAACAAAAAAGATGCCTACTTAGCAAATCAAAATATATCTGCGCAAATATCTCCTTCGGAGTATATTTTTGTGAACAGCTATAATAGGCAAATGAAAAGAGGCACCGGATTTTTATATCAAAAATTTGATGAAAACAGAGTATTACTCCATGAATTACGTTCTACCGAGATATACTGGTCGGAAGAAGATACCACTTATGTTTTAAGTAATTATTACGAAAAGGAAATATCTCCGAAAGGGAAAGTATTGTCTTTAAAAAATGGCGCTACTTTAAAAAAACATTTTAATTTTACTCCGGATGAGTTACTCCCTGAAGCTTTTGTCGCTGAAACTATGAATACTCCTGAACTGAATAAATTTATAAAAAAAGAGAAAATGAGAGGCGCAAATAATGTAAACATATACCTCAATGAGCTTCATCAAAGGACAAGTTCATCGGTAGCAGTAATCATTTTAACTTTTCTCGCATTATCTCTCTCTTCAACAAAAAAAAGAGGGGGATTAGGTATAAATTTAGCTATTGGCATTTCGTGCGCTTTTTTATATATATTCTCTTTTCAGGCTTTACAAATATTTTCTTCCAAAGGAATTTTGCCTTCTTGGTTTGCCGTATGGTTACCTAATTTTATTTTTGGAATTATAACTTTAGTTCTATATATAAAACGGGCATATGCCTAAAAAATAACATACAAATACGACTATGAAGAAAAAAAAGCTTGCAAATTTAGTAGCATTTATAATCGGGCTCTATTTTATAATACGGTCGTTTTTTTTGTATACCTGCACGGATGGCGCCCCCTCTCAAAACGAATTTTTTGCTTTAATTTATTTTTGCTTTGGAATGGTGGCTATCATCATCCAAATAATTGTAAATTTCATCATGAAAAGAAATAATAATAATGGCAATTAATATTCTACATCTTGAAACCTCTTCTAAAAACTGCTCGGTAACTATTGGTACCGAAGGTGAGATAAATTCCTATTGTGAAGAAGTATCTCAAGATTTTAAACATAGTGAAAATCTTCATTTATTTATAGAATGGGCTCTTGAGGGGGCAGAACTTACTCTTTCGGATATTCATGCGGTAGCAGTAGGAAAAGGTCCAGGATCATATACAGGCTTACGAATAGGTCTTGCCGCAGCCAAGGGGTTTTGTTTTGGAAATGACATCCCGCTTATTTCTGTAAATTCTTTATACATTCTAGCTTCTCCTTACTTTAATGCTGAATATGATTTTATTATTCCTGTAATGGATGCTCGAAGAATGGAAGTTTATACTTCAGTCTTTGATAAGAAAGGGAAGCCTCTTGTTGAAACTCATGCTCATGTTTTACATGAGAAATCTTTTGAAGATCTGAATAATAAAAAAATTCTTTTTGTAGGAGATGCTGTTGAAAAAACCGAAATTTTTTTGAAAGAAATTTCTTTCGATTTAGAGAATGCCTCGTTTATACATGCTTATCCTCAGTCTAAAAACATGGTTAATCTTTCTTATAAAAAATTTCAAGAAGGCATCTTTGAAGATGTGGCTTATTTTGATCCTTTTTATTTGAAAGATTGGAAATAATTTTCCTACTATTTTAGTATCCAAAAATATCACCTTTTGATTTTATACTATTGAATTCTTAAATTTAATATCTGTTTTATTTTTGATTTATACTATAAATTGAAAGAGTGTACTAATTTTAATTTAGAATGTTTATATCGCTAAACAAAATGTTTACAAAAATCACTCTTTTTTTTTATTTTTGATAAAAATTTGAATAAATATTATTTTTTGAAATCATTATAATAAATAGTTTGCTTTAATTAATCTGCAATAACGGCTTATATTTATTATAAGAAGATCTAACAATAAATTTACAAGTAAAATTTTCTATTATTATCCATAATTATATTTATGTTAATATAAAAATATTTGTATTTTTACGTTTTCGTATATTAAAAGTTAATTTATGTGTATGTTAATTTATTTAGCATCTTAAATTACCTTATGATATTTGCTCATAAAATTAATTTTATGATTTTTTTATAATATATAAAATTAATTTCTCATTTCTGCAATTTGATAATTTATTTTGTTATATAAATTCTTAGTTTAATTGTGATATATGAAAAGTTTTTACTCTGCTCTTATTTTAATTCATACTCTAGCCATTGGATCAGTTTACTTTCATGAAACTACAGAATCCTCTAAAAAATTCAACGATAGGACTTACCATCATCTAATTACATATGGTCAAAGTTTAGCTACCGGGGCTCAATCTTATCCGGCTTTATCTACTGAAAATATTGCAGGAAATTATATGATAGGTGATCAGGTATGGATTAATTTTGGGAATACCAATTCCACGGAGTTCATCCCTCTTAAAGCATCTATTGCTCGTATATACCAAAATTATCCTAAAAGCAAATCCTCGATGACTTCTGCCGAAGATCCGTTGATAGGATTAACCAACCACCTGCAATTAAAACAGTCGCAAGTTGGAGTTCAATATGTAGCATCTTCCGATGGAGTAAATGGAAAAAGCATTGAAGCTTTATCCAAACCGGGCCTTTTTAAAACGAATTACTATAAAGAATATTTTTTAAAGTCCGTAGAATCTGCCGCCTCCATTGCCCGTAACAACGGTTACAAAATTGAAGCTCCTGCAATTTTCTTGATGCATGGAGAATTCAATTATATCAATCTTCATGATGACAGAACCAGAGGTGCTACACTCGATAAAAACGAATATAAAAGACTGTTTGTTAATTTAAAAAATGATATGCAGAAAGATATCATGAATGCTTACGGCCAAAGAAAAAAACCGGTATTAATTACCTATCAAGTGGGTTCTTCTCGAAGTGACGATAATGTAAATATAGGACTTGCTCAATTGGAGCTCTCTAATACCTACGAAGATATTATTAGTGCAGGCCCTACCTATCATTTGCCTCATAGAGGAATCCATCTGGATGCTAATGGATATAGATGGTACGGGGAAATAATGGCAAAAGTCTATTATAAAACTCAAGTTTTAGGTGAAGAGTTCAAACCCTTACAACCCAAGCAAATCTATCGTATATCCTCCAAATCCGTTGGTGTCGTTTTTCATGTTCCCCACCCGCCTCTTGTATTTGATACGAATTTGGTAAAGGCACTTCCCAATTATGGTTTTAAATTAAAGAATAATGGTGCTTTGGAAAATATTTCCGAAGTAAAAATTGATCAAAATGAAAATACTGTTATAATTACTTGTGCTAATGACATTACCGGAAATGTAGAAGTTATTTATGGCCAACAGAATATATATCATAATGGCAAATTTATAGTTAAAGCCGGAAACCTTAGAGATAGTGATGATTATCAAGCTTTTTTTACTTATGTTGATTTAGATACTAAAAAGGATGGAAACTATATTTATCCTAGAGAACGAAATGAAATGACTTTGAGACCCGACATTGAGCCTAGAGATAAAGATGGCAACTTTTTATACGGGAAGCCTTATCCTTTATATAATTTTAGTGTTGCTTTCGGATATACGCTTGAAGCTAATAGAAGTTCCATTTATATGCCTGGTTTTTATCCTAACAGAGACATTGTATATGTAAAAAAAGGTGGCAAGGGAGACGGCAGTTCTTGGGATAAGGCATATGGAGAATTGGCAGATGTTTTAAAGATAGCCGGAGAACAAAATATTGGTGAAATCGCAACTATTAAAAAAATTTGGGTTTCAAAAGGAACTTATTCTCCTCTGTATATACCGGGAAATGGTACGAATCAAATAAATGATCGTTCTTTTTTACTACCAAAAAATGTTGAAATTTATGGTGGTTTCTCAGGTATGGAAACTTCACTGCTACAAAGAGATTGGAAAAATAATGCCTCTACCCTTTTCGGAGATAATGTATACCATGTGGTCATTTCCTCCGGAGATGTCGGAAATGCAACACTTGACGGCTTTACCATTAAAGGAGGCAAAGCAAATCTTCGTAGTAATGCATATAAAAAAAAATCCCATCAAATACCTTATCATATTGAGGTAAATAATAGTTGGGTTTATACGGGATATGGAGCAGGTATTTATATTATCAATTCTTCTCCTAAGCTAAAAAATTTAATCATAACCGAAAATGAAGCTGTAGATGCCGGGGCTGGATTGTTACTGGAGGGATCGAATTCTTCTATAAGCAATATAATTATTAAAGACAATATATTGTCAGATGATAGAGCCATAGGTGGTTGTGGTATATATTCCTATAAATCATCTCCTATTTTACAAGATGTTTCCATAATTAATAATAAAATAGAAACTATCAATACAAATGCATTAGGTGCGGGCATATATAACAAAGAATCAGATCACCCTACGTTAACCAATGTGATTATTTCAGAAAATAGCATTATAAATTCCAGATATAAAAATGTAATCGGCAAAGGAGGGGGAATTTTCAATAAAGATTCACGACTTCTTTTAATCAACTCCCTAATAACTAAAAATAAAGCAGGCGAAGGTGGAGGGATTTATATTGAAGGATCGGATGGATCTGAATTTACTAACATTACCATTTCCGATAATGAAGTTTCCAATAATAAGGGAAGCGGCCTTTATTGCAACTATGCAAAACCGGTTGTTAACAATAGCATTATCTGGGGAAATAAACCGAATACTATTAATAATAATAATCAAGGATATCCTAGTTTTAACTACAGTCTAGTACAGTATAATGAAGACACAAATAACCATAATATAATGGGTAAAACCGATCCATTATTTGAAGATGATTATACCTTGAATGTTAACAGCCCTGTCATTAATAAAGGCAATAATGATTATGTACGTAGTATCAATAAAGATTTAAATAATTATCCCCGGATAGTTAAAGACATTATAGATATAGGAGCTTATGAATATCAAAATGAGGCTTCTTGTGCCCGTTTAAAACATATAGTAATAAATGATCTGGAAACAACTTATGATGGAAATCCAAAGGATATTAGCATTAATGATCTGCCCGATTACTTAACTCATGAGACTAGATACAAGGGAATAGAAAACACATCCTTTGACGAAAATATTCATCCTCCTACTGAAGTAGGAAAATACTTAGTAACTGCAATTTTAAAAGACAACTCTATTTCAAAGGATTGTGAGATAATTTTAACGGCAACATTAACTATTAAAAAAGGTATTACGAAAATTATTTCAGATGAAGTAGTTACGTATTCATATGATGGAACAGAAAAAAAAATAAATGCTGCACTTAATCATAACAATTCTACTATTTCCTATATTCCCCAACAAGGATATGTAAATGCGGGAAGATATATCATCAAAGTAAAATCAGCAGAAACTCCAAATTATCTTCCTGAAGAAAAAGATATTATATTGGTTATTGAAAAAGCAAATTATTCCGGGATAAACTTGCCAAATAAAACTATTATTTATGATGGGTTAGAAAAAGAAATTGTTGTTGATGGTATCATTCCTAAAGCGACTGAAATAGTTTATGAATACGAAGGAATTAATTCAACCTTGTATCCTAAACAGAAAAATAAACCGGTAAACGCAGGAACATATCTTGTTACAGCTACACTTACCAATCCAAACTATAATACTCTATCGTTACGTAGTAATTTAACTATTAGTAAAGCAGATTTTATGGGGATTAAGCTTAATGAAAAAATAACTACTTATAATAGTAAAAAACAAGGTATCTCTGTCTTTATTACCGATAAACTTCCTAATGAAACTAAAATAAAATATGAGTATGAAGGAGTTAGCCCTACCATTTACGCAAAAAGTAGTGAAGAGCCTATTAATTCCGGTATATATCGAGTTACTGCTTCCGTAATAAATAATAACTATAACACGCTGACACTTTCCAACAATCTTTTCATTAAAAAAGCAGGAGCATTTATTTATACTAATGAAGAACAAATATATACATATGATGGTACAATAAAAAACGTTGAAGCAACACTTAATCATAAAGAAAGCATCTTAAAATTTAGCCCTCAGAAAGGATATGCGACCGTTGGCTCATATAATATTATTATTTCGGCCGAGGAAAGTCCTAACTATTTATCAGCCTTTAAGGCAGTAAAATTGATTATAAAAAATCTTTCTTTAGGTGCCAATGCCTCTGAGGCTGTAAGTGAAGAAATCAGAATAGCCTCAAATCCTGTTTCAAACATATTAGAACTGATTTTTTCAAAACCAACAATTAAGAAAGAAAATTTAACAATCTACAATTTTATGGGTAAATTAGTTGTTGAAACAAAAGTTTTACCAGGAGATACGGTAAAAAAAATCGATTTAAGTGGTCACCATTCTGGTATTTATATTCTGAAATATAAGAATAAAATGTTCCGGTTTATCAAAGAGTAATCGGATAATATAACTAACATATAAAGAAGGATTCCTTAATTAAATTAGGAATCCTTCTTTACATCTCCTACAATGAACTTTGCTGTTCGAAGAGACGCTCCCGAGTCTCCTAATTTATGTCTAAGCTCTAAATAATTTCCTTTTATATTTTCAACATTTGTAGGGTCCAATATTTTATTTAATTCACTCTTCAAATTATTATAATTTAAATCGTCTTGAATCAGTTCGGTTACCACTTTACGATCCATAATTAAATTAACTAAAGAAATATACTGTATATGCTTTATCAATCTTTTAGCTATTTCGTAAGATATTCTACTTCCTTTGTAGCATACTACTTCAGGCACATTTAATAAAGCTGTTTCTAACGTAGCAGTTCCAGAGGTTACTAATGCAGCTTGAGAAATCCTTAGTAAATTATATGTTTGATTGGAAACAATCTTAACATGAGAATTTAAAAATTGCTTATAAAATTCAACATCAATAGAAGGGGCTCCAGCAATTACAAATTCATAGGGTAAAAAATCTTTTTCTACAGATAACATCTGAGATAACATTTTTTTTATCTCTTGTTTTCTACTACCGGGTAATAGGGCTATGATAGGCTTATCTGAAAGACCGTGTTCTTTTCTAAATTTATTTTGATCAAGATCTGGCAATGAGTTTAAAGCATCTAATAAAGGATGCCCTACAAAATCAACCTGATAATTGTACTTTGCGTAAAAATCTTTTTCAAAAGGAAGGATGACAAACATGCGGTCAATATATTTTTTAATGATTTTGACCCTCCCCGATTTCCAAGCCCATAATTGAGGTGAGATATAGTAAAACGTTTTTATTCCTAATTTTTTTACACTTTTACAAATACGTAAATTAAATCCGGGATAATCTATAAAGATAACACAATCCGGGTGATACTGAGAAATGTCTTTTTTACAAAGCTTAATATTCCCTAATATGGTTCCTAAATTTGCTACAACCTCAAGAAAACCCATAAAGGACAAATCTCTGTAATGCTTAACCATTACACCTCCTTGGGCTTGCATTAAGTCTCCTCCCCAAAATCGAAATTCAGCGAATTGATCTACTTTTTTAATTTCTTTCATAAGGTTTGATCCATGCAAATCTCCTGATGCTTCTCCCGCAATTATATAGTATTTCATATCTTAAAAATATTTCATTGAAAAACACTCAAATCTTTTAGCTTATCCTTTAAAAAAATTTAAGACTTTATAAAAGTTTCCACAGTCTCATAGAAAGCAGTCGGATTATCTACTTGTACCCAATGTCCGGCATTAGGAATTACAACTGTTTTTTCATTAGGAAACTGTTGACGTATGTTAAATTCATCTTCTTTTAAAATATAATTTGATTTTTCTCCGGCAATAAACAATGTGGGCCCTTCATATTTTCCATAAGAAATAGTATTATTAATTACCTGATTATATTTCTCCGATAAGGTCTTTAAATTAAAACGAAAATTATAACGGTTATCCTCAGTTTTGTATACATTTTTCATTAGAAACTGAATTATTCCGGCCTCTTTAATATATTGTGATAAGATATTTTCTACTTCTTTTTTTTCATGTATCTTCGAAAAATCAACGCTTTGCAATGCTTCAAAGATTAATTGATGGTGCGGTGGATAAGCCTTAGGTGCCATATCAACAACGATTAATTTTTCAACTAAATCAGGATGTTTAATAGCACATTCCATAACTGCCTTTCCGCCCAAAGAGTGTCCTAATAAAATCGCTTTATCTAATGAATAATGCTTCATATAATTCACAATATCATCAGACATAGTAGTATAGCTCATTTCATCGGAATGAAAGCTTCTTCCATGATTTCTTAAATCAATAAGATGAACTTCGTTTGTTTCTGAAAATTTCCTACCTAAAGTTCCCCAATTATCTAACATTCCAAATAATCCGTGAAAAATAAATAAAGGGGTTTTTCCTGAATTATAAAATATCTTTGAATTTAAGATATGATTTTCCATGTTAATATCTTTTTTACAAAAATATGGATATTCTTAAATATAGTAATTTATTAAATTGTGTTACAAATTGATTAAAATTTATATATGATACTTTATAAAAATGTTTAATTTTATACTATATTTTATCTCTAATCCCATACATTATTAATATAGTAAAAATTAAATACATGAATAATTCCAACAATCAGTTAAAAAGAAGTTTAACAAATAGGCACATTCAACTCATTGCTATAGGAGGAGCTATAGGAACGGGATTATTTATGGGATCCGGAAAAACCATAAGCTTAGCCGGACCTTCTATTCTCCTGGTTTATGCCATCATAGGCTTTGTCTTGTTTTTTGTCATGAGAGCCATGGGCGAATTATTACTTTCAAACTTAAATTATAAATCATTCGTAGATTTTACTACAGATCTCTTAGGTCCTATGGCGGGTTTTTTTATGGGATGGACGTATTGGTTTTGTTGGATTGTTACTGGTAGTGCAGATTTAATAGCGATTTCCGGTTATGTTGAATATCTTTTTCCGAATATGATCGCACCTTGGGTTCCGGCATTAGTATGTATCCTATTATTTTTATCCTTAAATCTATTAACTGTAAAACTTTTCGGTGAAGCAGAATTTTGGTTTGCCATAATTAAAATTCTAGCAATAATTACCCTGATCGTAATAGGCATCATATTCATTTGTAGCAAATTTAAATCCCCCACCGGCGTAACTACCTCCTTATCCAATATATGGAATGATGGAGGATTTTTCCCTACCGGATTCACAGGTTTTGTTGCCGGATTTCAAATAGCTGCCTTTGCATTTGTAGGAGTGGAATTGGTTGGAACGACGGCCGCTGAAACTAAAGATCCCGAAAAAACCTTGCCTAAAGCCATTAATGCTATTCCTATTAGAGTAATTTTATTCTATGTTCTCTCTTTAGCTGTAATTATGTCTGTAATGCCTTGGCGAACTATAGATCCAGAAAAAAGTCCTTTTATTGTATTATTTTCATTTGCGGGAATCACAGCAGCATTTAGCATCACCTACTTTGTGGTACTTACTTCGGCAGCATCTTCCGCGAATAGCGGAATATTCTCTACAAGCAGAATGCTATACGGACTTTCCATAAGTAAAAAAGCACCCATTTATTTTAGAAAGCTTTCAAAAGCTTCAGTTCCTTCCTATGGCTTAACTTTTTCTTGTATCTGTCTACTTCCTTCGGTATTAATGCTTTATTTCGGTAACGAAAATATAATGTATGCCTTCACTTTAGTTACCACTGTAGCTACTGTATTATTTATTTTTATTTGGTCTATGATACTTATTTCTTATATTTCATTTCGAAAAAGAAAACCTGAGCTTCATCATAAATCCAATTATAAAGTTCCTGGAGGCCTCTTTTCCGTTTATATTTCTTTAGTGTTTTTTGTATTTCTTATTATTGCTTTTTGGTTTAAAGATGATACAAGACAAGCTCTTATCTTTACTCCTTTATGGTTTGTATTGCTTGGTATTTGTTATTTTATAATACCTCAAAGAATAAAAAAACAATGGCAAGCTAATTTTTAATTAATTTTACATTAAGCTGTTATGCCACTTAAAATATATTTTTATTTTTATATAACAACTTTAATATAAACTGTTACAAGGAAAATATTTTACAACTATTTCCTTATTTAAAAAAGCATAAATTATCCATAATAGCGATAGATTGTAAATACCTTTCTATCCTTGAGGTTCTTACTTTCATTATATTCTTAAAATACCTAAATTTGAAAAATTTCAATGAAAATAAATATAATATATGGCTAGAAATTGGCAAACGATAAAAGAATACTCTGACATATTATTTGAATACTGGAATGGGATTGCAAAAATTACCATAAATCGTCCCGAAGTATATAATGCTTTTCGACCAGAAACAAATTTTCAAATGATTGAAGCAATGGAATATTGCCGAGAGCATTCGGAAATAGATGTAATTATTTTAACAGGGGCAGGAGACAAAGCCTTTTGTAGCGGAGGTGATCAAAATGTAAAAGGTGTTGGTGGATATGTGGGAGAAGACGGTGTACCTAGATTAAATGTACTTGAACTTCATAAGAAAATACGGGAGATCCCCAAACCGGTAATTGCCATGGTTAACGGATATGCTATAGGAGGGGGCCATGTACTCCATGTGGTTTGTGACTTAACCGTAGCTTCTGAAAATGCAAAATTTGGACAAACCGGTCCGAAAGTAGGAAGCTTTGACGGCGGATTCGGATCTTCATATCTCGCCAGAAGTGTCGGTCAAAAAAAAGCAAGGGAAATATGGTTCCTTTGTCAGCAATATACTGCTCAAGAAGCAATGGAAATGGGCATGGTAAACAAGGTTGTTCCGCTCGAACAACTGGAAAACGCCACAGTGGAATGGTGTGAAATCATGCAACAAAGAAGCCCTATGGCTCTACGCATGATAAAACGATGTCTAAATGCGGAATTAGACGGTCAACACGGTTTAATGCAATTAGCCGGAGATGCCACCTTAATGTATTATCTAATGGATGAAGCCCAAGAAGGTAAAAAGGCTTTCTTAGAAAAACGTAAGCCTAATTTTAAAAAATTTCCAAAATTTCCTTAATCATAATTAAGAAAGTTCCTTTTAAAAAAGGAACTTTTTTCTTATTCTTATTACCTTACATAAGGGGTATAATTTTTTATGTTTTTATCACCTATTAGAAAAGGACTATTATAGCTTAATTATCCTTTAACCTCATAAAACTGCTTATTACTTTAGTTTTCTTAACTACATTTCCCATCCAAATACTTCTCTATATTTCAATTCACCCTCACTAAAATTTACAGAAAAATACACGATTTTATATAAATTAAAACCTCATTTTTTTATAAAAAAATAAGAATTAGGCTACTAAATTGTTACCATTAATTACGTTTTATTTCCTTTATTTTGAGATAAAAATAAGAAGCAAATATTTATATTTAACGAAATTTTAACTAAAATTATTTATCATAATAAATAGTAAATAATTTAAAAAAAAATAGAATTTTTATAATCAAACAACTAATAATTTATCAAACATACAATTCATATACTAATAAGTAAAAACGAGTAAGGACATATTTAAAAAAAATGATTTATATCAGAAAAGTAAGCACTCGTTGTTTCGTTTTCTTTCGTAATTTTGTTACTAAAATAAAACCAAACAATTGTGAAAACAGAATTATCTAATTCTAGTAAAACTAGCTCTTGGGATGTAATTGTTATCGGAGGAGGTGCGACCGGTTCCGGAACTGCCCGAGATTGTGCAAGGAGGGGATTGCGTACGCTTATGCTTGAGCGTTACGATATAGCAACGGGTGCTACGGGAAGAAATCACGGATTATTACATAGCGGCAGTAGATATGCTGTTACCGACAGAGAATCTGCTGAAGAATGTATTAAGGAAAACATGATCCTAAAGCGTATTGCCAGTCACTGCGTTGAGAAAACTGACGGACTTTTTTTAACCCTTCCGGAAGATGATATCGCTTATCAATCTAAATTCATTGAAGCTTGCCATACAGCCGGAATAGATGCTAAGGCAATCGATCCCAAAGAAGCTTTACTCTTAGAACCTTCTGCAAATCCTTCAATCATTGGAGCTGTTATCGTTCCAGATGGAACTGTTGATCCATTTCGCCTGACCCTTTCTAATATTATGGATGCCAAACAACATGGTGCAAAAATTGAAACTTACCATGAAGTTTTAGGTTTGATAAAAGAACAGAATAGGGTTATCGGAGTTAGAGTCTATGATCATATAGCTAAAGAAGAAAAAAATTTATATGCTTCCGTTATTGTTAATGCCGGAGGAATTTGGGGTCAGAAAATTGCAGAATATGCAGATTTGAAAATTAAAATGTTCCCAGCCAAAGGATCTCTCCTTATTTTTGGCCACAGAGTAAATAATATGGTATTAAACCGTTGTCGTAAACCGGCAGATTCAGATATTCTTGTTCCGGGAGATACCATTTGCCTAATAGGTACTACCTCTACACATGTTCCTTATGAAGAAATAGATAATATGTATGTTACTCCTGAAGAAGTAGACATTCTGATCAGAGAAGGAGGAAAATTATCTCCTACCCTTCTACAAACCAGAATTTTACGAGGATATGCCGGGGTAAGACCACTAGTAGCTTCTGATGATGATCCATCCGGACGTAATGTAAGTAGAGGAATCGTCTTATTAGACCACGCAACAAGAGACGGCTTGGAAGGATTTATTACAATTACCGGAGGAAAATTAATGACCTATAGGCTAATGGCTGAATGGGCTACTGACTTAGTTTGTAAAAAATTAAATAATACCACTCCTTGTACTACTGCGGAAGCAAATCTTCCGGGATCTCAGCAAAGTACAGAAGAAATAAATCAAAAAATGATTTCCGTACCTTCTACCATACGTAAATCTGCAATTTACAGATTAGGAGATATGGCAGAAAATTTAAAAGAGAACAAGGTTACGGAAAACAGTTTAGTTTGCGAATGTGAAGAAGTCTCTTTAGGTGAAGTAGAATATGCTATTAATGAATTGCATGTTACCAACCTTATTGATCTTCGAAGAAGAACTCGTGTAGGTATGGGAACCTGTCAAGGTGAACTTTGTGCCTGTAGAGCAGCTGGGCTAATGAATCACTACCAAGTTCTAAGCTCGGATAAATCCAAAGAAGATTTAACTATATTTCTTAATGAAAGATGGAAAGGCATACGCCCTATTGCTTGGGGAGACACCTTAAGAGAAAGTGAATTTACCAGTTGGGTTTATGAAGGAGTATGCGGATTAAATAAGACTCAAGAACAAATTAAAAACGCAAAAAATGAAATTTGATACAGTAATAGTAGGAGGAGGTTTAACCGGTTTAGTTAGTGGTATCCGATTAATGCAGAATGGACAGAAATGTGCTATTATTTCTTCCGGGCAAAGTGCTTTACATTTCTTTTCGGGATCATTCGATTTGTTAAACTATTTACCTGACGGAAAATCGGTAAGTAACCCTGAAGATTCTATATCGGAACTTTCCCTACAAGCTCCGAATCATCCTTATACAAAGATTGGAAAATCTAAATTTGCTGAATTAGCCCAAGAAGCAAAAAATTTTCTTTCAGGCATTGGAATAGAGACCCAAGGGGCGTCCAATAAAAATCATTATAGAATTACTCCCATGGGTATAATAAAACCAACTTGGTTAACTATGCCCAATTTTGCTTTTATTGAGGATGGAAAATTTTCATGGAAAAAGGCAGCTATAATAAACATTGAAGGATTTTTAGATTTTAATCCGGAATTTATTTCCGAAGCTTTCGAAAAAATGGGTATTGAAATTTCCCTACAATATTTTAACTTACCCGAATTAAATACGATAAGAAAAAATCCGAGCGAATTCAGATCAACCAATTTATCTTTAGTTTTTGACAAAGAAGACAATCTGGATATTCTCGCCAAAATATTAATTGAAAAAAGTCAGGCTTGCGATGTAATTATCTTCCCGGATTGTATCGGATTCAAAAATCCGGAAATCTTACCTAAGCTAATTAATAAGGTAGGTAAGCCCGTTTATTTGATTCCTACCTTCCCTCCTTCTTTAGTAGGGGTCAGTACCCAGTTATATTTAAAAGACTATTTTACAAAATTGGGAGGAGTTTTTATGTTAGGTGATAACGTTACACACGCTGATATAGAAGCACATCACGTAACTAACGTGTATACGCTGAATCACGGAAATATTCCGATTTCCGCTAAAAATTTCATACTTTCTTCCGGTAGCTTTTTTAGTCAGGGATTATTAGCTGACAGTAAACAAGTGTACGAACCTATATTTAACTTAGATACAGACTATTTAACTGATAGAGCAGAATGGTATCACACCAATTTATTTGAAAAGCAAAATTATCAGCAATTCGGAGTTAAAACAGATCAAAATTTCCATGGAATAAAAGACGATATGCCTATAGATAATTTATTTGTAGCTGGAGCAATTCTTAGTGGCTTTAATCCATTAAAAGAAGGGTGTGGCGCCGGTGTATCCTTTTTATCCGCATTATACGTAGCTGAACAAATTTTAATCAAAGAAAAAACCTATGAATCTATTGCTCAATAAAAGTGAAAATAATTTCGAACAATGCATTAAATGTACTATTTGTACGGTATATTGTCCAGTATCCAAAGTAAATCCTGATTATCCGGGTCCAAAACATTCCGGTCCGGATGGAGAAAGATTACGATTAAAAGATCCTGATTTCTATGATGAATCTTTAAAGTACTGTATAAATTGCAAAAGATGTGAAGTTGCTTGTCCTTCCAATGTGAAGATTGGTGATATTATCCAAATGGCTCGAATTAAATACAGTAAGAAAAAACCGATTTTAAGAGATGTTATACTTGCCCACACAGACTTTATGGGAACATTAGCCACTCCTTTTGCTCCTATAGTCAATGCAATGACTTCGGCCAAACCTGTTAAAAGTTTAATTGAACCTATTCTCAAAATTGACAAAAGAAGAAGTCTTCCCAAATATTCATTCGGTACTTTTAAAAGCTGGTATAAAAAAGTAGCTAATGAACAAAAAAAATATCCTACCCAAGTATCTTATTTTCATGGCTGTTATGTAAACTACAATAATCCTCAGCTAGGAAAAGATATGATTAAGGTTCTTAATTCATTAAATATTGGAATTCAACTTCTCGAAAAAGAAAGATGTTGCGGTATTGCCTTAATCTCTAATGGTTTTATAGAAAAAGCTAAAAAGAATGCAAAATTAGATGAGTCAGAAATTCGTAAATCTGTTATTGACAAAAAATTACCGGTAATTACTACTTCATCGTCTTGTACTTTTACTATACGCGATGAACATCCTCACCTATTAGGAGTAGATAACAGCGCGGTAAAAGATCAGGTAGAATTAGCAACCCGTTATATATATCGTCTATTAAGTACAACTGACGCAAAATTAAAATTTAAAAATAAACCTTTAAAGATAGCTTATCATACTCCTTGCCACATGGCCAAATTAGGTTGGACCTATTATTCTGTGGAATTGCTAAAGCTTATTCCAAATGTAGAAGTGACCGTTTTGGAATCAAATTGTTGCGGAATTGCCGGAACATTTGGATTTAAAAAGGAGAATCATGAAGTTTCTAAAAAAATTGGTGATCCGTTATTCAAACAAATTGAAACCGGAGGCTTTGATATCGTTGCCACCGATTGTGAAACTTGTAAGTGGCAAATTGAAATGTTTACCACTAAACCATGTGAACATCCCCTTAGTATAATTGCCCATGCATTAGAGGATTGATATTATATTTTCAGTAAAAAACCCTTATGAAAAAATCATAAGGGTTTTTTTATAAACAATATTTATTTGGCTACTATAACTTCTATTCCACAATCCTCTAAAGTGCTTAAATCTTTTTCAGAAATATCATTATCTGTAATTAAAACATCAACCTTATCTAATGAACATATCTGTCCAAATCCTCTTTTATTTATTTTTGTAGAATCAGCCAAAACAATGACTTTTTCCGATTGCTCAATCATTACTTTATTTAAATGAGCTTCTGTAGAGTTAGAGGTTGACAAACCAAAATCAAGGTCTATGCCATCAATCCCTAAAAATAATTTATTACATGAAAATTTTTTTAATTCAGATTCTGCTAAAGAACCGATAACGGAAACGGAACTTTTTCTCAAGTTTCCACCCAATTGTATCACATCAATAAAAGAATCTTTTCCTAATTCTATAGATACGCTTAAAGAAGAGGTGATGACCGTTAATTTTTCATATCCAGAAATAATTTTTGCTAAATAATAAACTGTAGTTCCGGAAGCTAAAATAATAAAATCTTGATCGTTAACAAATTTAAGTGCAGCTTTCGCTATTTTTTGTTTTTGTAACACCTGCACAAATTCTTTTTCGTTAATATTTTTTTCGAAAGCATATAAAGGTTGTTTACTAGCTCCCCCATGAGTTCTATATAAAAGACCTGTATTTTCTAAATATTGAAGATCCTTTCGGATAGTAACTGCTGAAACATTTAATTTTTCGCAAAGCTCATTAACCTTAGTAAAATTATGCTCATCTAACTCATCTATAATAAGCTGCTGTCTTCTATTAAGCTTGATCATGATCAAATATTTTTAAAAGCTTAAAGTTAAGAATAAAATCTAAATTCTTATTGAATTTTATCAATATGTAAACAAAATAAACATTAACAAAAAAAAACTAACGAATCGTTTTGTTTTTATCCTATTAATTAATATTTAATTAGGTTATTTTGTCAAATTTTTAACCGTTTTTTATATGAGCTAAATGATAAATACATTATATTAAAAAATTTCATAGTGTTTCGTATTGTTTTTTTTGTAATTTTACTGACAACAGAAAAGAAGCAAAAAATAATTAAAAAAAAACAAAATGAAACGAGGTGATCAATTATCAAAACTAAATAATAATTCTGAGTGGGACATAATTATAATTGGAGGAGGATCTAGTGGCTTAGGTGCTGCGGTAGATGCTGCTACAAGGGGATATAAGACAGTTTTATTTGAAGCTCATGATTTCGCAAAAGCAACATCGAGCCGTTCTACAAAATTACTTCATGGTGGGGTTCGCTATTTAGCGCAAGGAGACATTGCCTTAGTTAAAGAAGCTCTTAGAGAAAGAGGCCTCTTAGAAAGAAATGCAAGTCACTTAGCAAAAAAACAAGTTTTTGTTATCCCAAATTATAAATGGATCGATGGACCTTTTTATACAATTGGATTAAAAATATATGATATGTTATCCAAAAAGCTAAGCTTAGGAAAATCAGAACATATCAGTAAAAGCAAAGCTTTAGAAATGTTACCAACCGTTGAGCCTAACGGATTACATGGAGGAGTAATTTACTATGATGGACAGTTTGATGATTCACGTATGGCCGTAAATCTTGCTCAAACAGCTGTAGAAAACGGCGGTGCCATATTTAATTACATGAAGGTAACCGGCCTAATAAAAGATAATAAGAATCAGATTGTCGGTGTTAAAGTTAAAGACGAAATTAGTGGAAGCGAATACGAAGTAAAAGGTAAGGTTGTATTAAATGCCACCGGAGTGTTTACTAATGATATCCTCAATATGAATGATCCAAATCACAAAAAAACAGTTGTTCCAAGCCAAGGGATTCACTTAGTATTAGATAAATCATTCTTACCAGGAGATAATGCATTAATGATCCCTAAAACTAGCGATGGAAGAGTATTATTTGCAGTTCCATGGCATAATAGACTTGTAGTCGGTACAACTGATGTTTTGGTAGATCATCCTAGTTTAGAGCCTAGAGCATTAGAACAAGAAATCGAATTTGTTCTTAGTACTGCTTCTCAATACCTTGTAAAAAAACCTACTCGAAAAGATGTTTTATCAATTTTTGCAGGACAAAGGCCTTTAGCAGCTCCTGACAAAGAAGGAGGAAGCACTAAAGAAGTATCCAGAAATCATAAAATTCTTGTTTCAGAAACCGGTCTATTAAGCATTATCGGTGGAAAATGGACCACTTTCCGTCAAATGGCTGAAGATTTTATTGATAAAGCTATTGATACTGGAAAAATCGATCGTAAGCCTTGTAAAACAGAAAATCTTTCTATACACGGAAATATACCAGCCGATCAAGTTGATAGAACCAATCATCTATATGTTTACGGTTCCGACATACCTGCAATTAAAAAATTACAACAGGAAAATCCTGAATTAGCTCAAAAAATTCATCCTAACCATGAATATACAAAAGCAGAAATTGTATGGGCAGTAAGAGAAGAGATGGCACAAAAAGTTGAAGATATCTTAGCTAGAAGAGTCCGATTATTATTTGTTGATGCACGCGCAGCTATAGATTCAGCAGAATCTGTAGCAAAAATTATTGCTAAAGAATTAGGGTATGATGAGAACTGGATAGCTAATGAAACTAAAGAGTTCCAAGAGTTAGCTAAAGGATATTTATTAGTAAATTACCAAAAGTAAGTTAAAATTCATATATTGTCGCAAAAAATAATTAACTCTACAAAATAAAAAAAAATGGCAAATTTTTTTACACCACCTCAGCCTACTGAACGTAAGCCGGAATCAGAGGTAAAAGGTTCGTATACGCATTTGAGACTTCAGGTTTTTATAGGAATATTTATAGGCTACGCAGCCTATTATCTTGTTAGAAAAAACTTTTCATTGGCAATGCCTTACCTAATAGAAATGGGATTTAGTAAATATGATTTAGGGATAGCTTTTTCTTTTAATGCTACCGCTTACGGTTTATCTAAATTTATTATGGGAGGTATTTCGGATAGAAGCAACGCAAGAAAATTCCTTCCTTTAGGACTAATATTAGCTTCAGTATGTACTATAATTGCAGGGACATCTATAGGGATGTACAACATTGCTGTAATGGCCGTATTCCAATTTTTAATTGGTTGGTTCGGCGGTATGGGATGGCCTCCATGTGGAAGAGTAATGACTCATTGGTTCTCAGTGAAAGAAAGAGGTACAAAAATGGCAGTATGGAATCTCGCTCACAATGTTGGGGGGGGGTTGT
>NZ_JAMBJZ010000026.1:0-21810 GCF_025291155.1 Apibacter sp. | reverse complement strand
ATTAACTCTATCATTGTATCTGTAAATGATTTGATTCGATATATTTTTAAACATCTTGTGTTCTAACTGAACAACAAGCTGATGCCTTAAGTTATCCAAGGAAAACCTAGAATAAGTTCGAGATGATTTTTTCATCTCATTATCCAGATAGGTATATCCTAAATTAAAAGATTTAAAGATTGAGGCTGTAAAATGATAATTAAAATCTATTTCCAGCCCATTTGTATCTATTCGAGTAATATTTTCAGGTTTCCATCTATCTTCTTCGTGCTCTTTTGTCCAATCGATACTTTTTCTCGATTCTCGTCTAAATAGGCTTATTGTTGTTTTGCAATTATCTTGAATGAATCGATACCCTAGTTCGTAAGAAAGTGCATTTTCCGGTTTTAAATTTGAATTACCTTCATTAATAGGATCAGAATAATTTAAATCCGTATAAGTTGGTACTCTATATGTTTTACCAACATTCACAAATAGTTTATTATGTTTATTTATACTATATCCGACATCTATACCCGGATACCAAAAATTACCAAAATCTGAATAATCAGCAAAGCTAATTCCCGGGGTTATATCCAATTTATCTTCTAAAAAAATAAATCGATGCTCAAAGAAAATAGAACTAACTGTACGTTGATTATTGCCCAAATTATTAGAGGATAGATATTCTTTTCTAAAATCTCCTCCTAAGGCTGTAACCCCTAATGAAGAATTATAATTAGCATTGGCTTCCAGCCCTGCATTATTACCGATATGAAGATTCCTATATTTTAAAGGATTATTTCTATCAAATATATATTTGTCTTGTGAACGTCTCCAATATGCATTCGATTCCAGTTTAATCTTTCCAAATTTTTGTTTCCAACCGATATTTACTAATGAAGTTTGAATGGCTTCGTATTGATCTTTAGCGGAGGGTGATGAATAAAAACCGTTGGCACCGAATTTTTTATCCATATATCCTCCCTGTATTCTTATTTCACCTTTTTTCAACTTATATAGGTTCTGATACCATACATTTTTTACTTGATAATCCGTATTATACCGATATCCGTCGGATTGCGAAGTCTCAGCCTGTAAGAATTGGGAAAATTTTCCCCCGGATAGGTTTATTGCCGTACTTAAAGAATACGTATCAAAATCACCCGCGGTTGCTGAAGCTGTTATATCATCCTTACCAGATGGGCGCGTGACGATATTTATAGCTCCGGCATACGCATTTTGTCCAAAACGACGAGCTGAAGGTCCTTTAACTATTTCTATTCTTTCAATGGAGGCTAAATCTATTGGAATATTCATGGAATTATGTCCTGTCTGGCTATCGTTCATTCTTACCCCATTTATTAAAATAAGTACTTGCTCGAATGAGCTTCCTCTTATACTTATATCAGCTTGTACTCCGTGTGCCCCCCTTTGTCTGATATCGACTCCTGAATAATATGAAAGTACTTCTTCAATACTGGAAGCCGGCATAGAAGCAATTTCTTCTCTACTAATTATCTGCACGTTCTGTGAAGTTTTATAAAAGGGTAAAGAGAGAGTTTTCCCTTCTATAACAACTTCCCCTAAATCTTTATGGTTTTGTGCAGCTAATATAAAAGTTATAGATAAAGCTACATTCGATAGCAGTAGTTTCATATAATATATAATTTGATTAAAAACAATTTATAATTGAAATTTAGAGCAAAAGTACTATCTTTCCGGATGATTCAACTATACCAGTTTTAGTATTATGGCTAGTCCGGTTATTACTCACTATCTTAGTTTTATACAAATAGATCGAAATTCAACTATTTCTGTATATCTGCAAATTACGACTCAGATGATTAATGCCATCCAAAGAGGATATCTACCTAAAGGAACTCGTCTTCCGGGAACCCGTATCTTAGGAAATTTGCTTCAGGTAAATCGTAATACTATCGTTAAGGTATACGAAGAATTGGAAGCGCAAGGTTGGATTGAAGTATTTCCTAATAAGGGTAGTTTTATCATACAAAAATCTAATGATACTAATAAAAAAATTAAACAGGTATCTACAGACTATTTAACGCAATATCCTTCTAAAACAGGATTTTCTTATAAAATATCAAATTTATTGGATAATCCTTTTGAATCTTCAACTTGTTCTTTAGCACTGAATGATGGAATACCTGATACTCGTTTATTGCAGATACACTTGCTTTCAAGTTTATATTCTTCCAACTTAAAAAGAAAAAGATTTCATAAAAAAGGAGATGATTCTTTCATTGACCACAGTGAATATTTTAAAAATAATTTATCTAATTTTCTGAATCTAACGCGAGGGCTGCATATTTCAAAAAATAATCTTCTTATCACCCGCAGTATTGAAATGGGAGTCTATATTGCCGCCGAACTTCTTATTTCTCCTAAAGATGTTGTATTAGTTGGAGAACTAAGTTTTTTTGTCACAAATATGATATTACAAAAGGTAGGAGCAGAAATTGTAACCATACCGGTAGATGAGGAAGGAATTTCTTCCGAAGCTGTAAAAAAACTTTGCGAACAAAGAAAAATTCGTATGCTTTATATAACCCCACACCATCATTACCCAACTACGGTTCCTTTAAGTGCGGGTCGGCGATTAGAATTATTGGAACTTTCCCAACTTTATGGTTTTATAATTTTGGAAGATGACTATGATTACGATTTTCATTACGAAAATAATCGTCTGCTCCCTCTTGCCAGCGCTGATACATCGGGCATGGTCGTATATATAGGTTCATTTGGAAGATCACTTGCCCCTGGATTTCGTATGGGCTTTGTCATAGCTCCCGAAAATCTTATTTCTGAAATGCAAAAATTTTCCAGTATGCTTGACAGACAAGGCGATATTTTTATGGAATACGCATTAGGTGAACTTATTGAAGAAGGAGAGATACACAGACATTTAAGAAAAACTTCAGCCGTTTATAAAGAAAGAAGAGATTATTTAGGATCTTTATTAAAAAATCAATTGAATGAATATGTAAATTTTACACTTCCTTCTGGTGGATTAGCCATATGGACTCAATGGAATTCGTCTATAAATCTAATGAAATTAAGGGAAATCTGTTTAAAACAGGATCTTTTTATTCCTAAATCTTTACTTTATCAGAACAAAAAAATCTCTGCCATGAGATTTGGGTTTGGAAATTTCACAATCGAAGAATTGAAAAAAATAATTGAAATAATTAAATATTCCTTACAAATTTTAGAATAGGAATATTTCGCAGATAAAAGGCAAATAAAATATTTTCTTATTTTTTACTATTACCTTTCACCAACTTTTTGGAATAAAATTTAACCCTCATTTTTATGTTTTTTATTCTACTTGTGATCTAAACTTAGTATAGTACAAAAAAATCAGAAATCCTATGCCTGTTAATATTACACCGGGTAAGGCACTATATTCATAGGGATAATGTTGACTTATGGGAATACCTCCTAAAAAAGCACCCAATGCATTTCCTATATTAAAAGAAACTTGAGCCATAGCTGATCCTAGCATCTCTCCTCCTTTAGAATTATGTAATAATAAAATCTGTTGAGGAGCAGATACAGCAAATAAACAACCGGTGCATATAAACATAAGTGATAAAGAAATAAAATGAGAATTTACGAAAAAGAAAAATAACAATAAGGTTACCATTGCCAGCCCCTGAGTTGCAGTAGCTACTTTCTGGGGAGAATATTGGTCAGAAAATTTTCCACTTGCCATATTCCCAATTACCATTCCTAAACCGGCAAACATCATCACTCCTGTCATTGCTTCTTCTGAAAAACCTACAGATTGAGTCATAATCGGATTTATATAACTATACCAACAAAAAATTCCTCCATTTCCCAGAATAGTAGTCAATATGATAAGCCAAGGATTTATATTTTTCAAAAAATAAAATTGTTTTTTAAACCCCGTATAAGGAAGTGGCTTAAGTTCTGGAACAAATTTCCTAATTGATAGAAAAATTAAAACTCCAAGTATTGAAATTAAAAAATAGGTAATTTTCCACGAAAAATGATGACTCACAAAAGTACCTAACGGTACTCCTATTAAATTAGCAATAGTCATTCCTGAGATCATACCGGAAACTGCTGAGGTTCCTTTCCCTGGAGGAGCAAGTTTACTGGCAACAATGGATCCGACACCAAAATAAGCCCCATGAGGAAGTCCTGAAATAAATCGAAAGAACAAATTTAATTCATAATGTGTACATAAAGAAAAAAATAGATTTCCTACTATGAAAAGGAGAATTAAAAACAATAATATTCTTTTTAAAGGAAGCTTTCCGGCGATTAAAACAAGTAATGGCGCTCCTATTGCAACGCCAATAGCATAAGCAGAAATAAAATATCCTGCTTTTGGAATACTTATAGACATATTTTGGGCTATATCCGGAAGTATTCCCATCATACCAAACTCTGACATTCCTAATCCTAAGGTACCTAAGGCTAAAGCTATAGTAGATTTTTTCATCTATATCAACAAAATATAATGAACAAAATTATACGAAATAATTGCTTTGATTATATTTTTAAATAAAAAAATTAATTGTATATTTGAATTATATTTAATTTTGAAAATATAATTTGGAGTTTTATAGTAATAAAAAAATACATTAGCTGCTTTAAAAGAATCAATATTTAACGGTAATAGAGTAAAACAAGATATTACTAATAACAAATTAAGTAAAATAAGTAAAAAAAGAAATGAAATAAGGTTAAATTTTTTTATATTACTTATGGTTTTTTATCTAACAATGTATTAACTTAAAGACGATGAATATCCGCCTGTTGAAATGAGCTTTAGTGAATTAATGAAATATATCAAAAATTAAAGTAATAAGTTGGATAATTCCTAAATGTTTTTCAATTCTATAATAAAATATTATGAATATTACAGATATTTCTGGAACTACTACTTTATCTAATGGTGTTAAAATGCCTTATTTGGGATTAGGCGTATATAAAGCAGATGGAGGGCAGGAAGTTATCAATGCTATTCATGATGCTTTAGATGCGGGATATCGACATGTTGATACGGCCGCTTATTATTATAATGAAGAAGGTGTAGGTAAAGCTATAAAAACAGCTTCTATACCTAGAGAGGAAATTTTTGTTACCACAAAAATATGGTTTAGCCGACAAAAATACGAAGATACTTTCAAAGCTTTCGAAGAATCCATGGAAAAACTAGGTCTTGAATATTTGGATTTATATTTAATCCATTGGCCGCATCCTGATTATTATTTGGAGGCATGGAAAGCGATGGAAGAATTATATAAAGCTGGAAGAATACGTGCTATAGGATTATGTAATTCTTTACAACATCATATCCAGAAAATCATCGATTTAGGGCAGACGATGCCCATGGTTAACCAAATGGAATTTCATCCTAGCCTAGTTCAACAAGACCTACTCGATTTTTGTAAGAAAAATAAAATTCAGTATGAAGCATGGTCTCCATTAAAACGGGGTGCCTTATTCAACGATCCTTTACTTCTAGAAATAGCTAAAAAATATAATAAAAACGTCGCACAAATTATTATAAGATGGGATTTGCAAAAAGGAGTTGTTACCATTCCTAAAAGTACCAATAAGGATAGAATTATTTCTAATGCTAATGTTTTCGACTTTCATTTAAGTGATGAAGATATTAAGAGAATAGATTCTTTAGATTGTAACGACCGAACTGGTGCCCATCCTGACCATTTTTTAGAATATTTTGCAAAAAAAGGGATTAAATAAGCTAATTTTAAATCTTTTTTATTTCATACGATTTTACGATATCATATCTTTAGATATAAATTTTTCCATGAATGAATAATTAGTATATAATCTTAATTTAATGCCGAAACTTCCTGACATTTACTTATAAAAATATTATTAATATTTATGCACTTTGGTATCAAATAAAAGGTATTCGTGAACTTATAAAAAATATATTAGGTAAGCTTGTATATAATTATTTTCTGTGATATTTATTAAAACACTCAACTATATATTTATCCCTATTATATAATTTATAAATATAATTATACATTATTATTTTATATATTTGATCCAATTTAAAATATTTAAAATAGCAAGTGAAATTTTAATGAAAATTGCATATTGTATTGGTAACATTCATAATTCCGGAGGCATAGAACGTTTTATTTCTCTTAAATCAAACTATCTTGTTAATAAGGGCTATGAAGTACATATTGTGGTAATATATCCCTCCTCTGAAAAACCTTTCTTTCATTTTGATTCTCGTATTAAATTTCATTATTTAAATTTGGATTTTGAAAAGGAAAATGGAATAATAAAACATATTAATTTTAATAAAAATAAAAAAATTTTCCTCCAAACTATTGCTAAACTTTTTGAAGAAATTAAGCCGGATATAGCAATATCTACATTTTGCAAATACTCAAAGTATATTTATGAGCTCAAAGATGGAAGTAAAAAAATTATAGAACGTCATTTTGCAAAATATAAACGAGCACAATATTATTCAAAACTAGATAAATATTATCTGGGTAGAATTATCACTTATTTATATCGTAAAAAAGATTATGATATTGTTAAACATTTTGATCGTTTTGTAGTTTTAACCCATGAAGATAAAAAATCATGGGGTGAATATTTAACCAATCTTGAAGTTATCGAGAATCCACTTACCCTAATCCCGGAGAACTATGCTTCTCTTACTAATAAAAAAGTGATTAGTTTAGGTAGATTGAACCAACAAAAACAGTTCGATCATCTTATTGATATATGGAAAATAATAGCGCAAAAATATCCTGATTGGAAATTAGTAATTTATGGAAATGGAGAGAAAGAGAAGGAGCTTAAAAAAAAGATTAAGAGCCTAAATTTAGATTCCAGTATTAAAATTTATCCAGCGATTTCAGATATAAGCTCAGTTTTACTCGAAAGTTCAATTTACGTAATGACTTCCAAATATGAAGGTTTTCCATTGACATTGATTGAAACCATGTCTCATGGAGTCCCCCCGATTTCTTATAACTGTAAAAGCGGACCAAAAGAAATCATTTGTGATGGAATAGATGGATTGTTAGTTCCTTTCAATAATAAAGAAATTTTTGTCGAAAAAATTTCTTATTTAATTGAAAATGACAAAATTAGAAAACTTTTAGGAAGAGCTGCCTCTCAAAATGTACTTCGTTATTCACCCGATACAATTATGGAAAAATGGATAAACTTGTTTCAAAGTTTAGTCTGTACTTAAGATTTGGATGTTGGCTTTATTTCCGAATCGTATAATTCTATTTTTGTATTAAAATTTTTGGATTTTATTAATTCTCCTTCATCTGTAATAATAAGGCATCCATAATCTGGAAAATGATTGATCAGCTCTATGCCTTTTTGCGTTCCTAAAACCATAATAGAAGTACTGAACCCGTTTGCCATTTCGGTTTTAGGTCCTACAACACTAACACTCAAAATTCCTTTTACCGGATATCCGGTTCGGGGATCGATAATATGAGAATATCTTTTCCCTTCAAGTTCTACAAATTTTTCATATGATCCTGAAGTAGTGACGCATTCTTCTTTAAGGCTAAAAGCTCCAATAATATCTGAAGGGATGAAAGGGTTCACAATTCCAATTTTCCAATTTTCTCTATTCAGTCGGCTTCCCCATACGCTTATATCTCCTGAAGCATTGATGATTCCTGCTTTAACTTTTTTATATGCCAATACTTCTTTAGCCTTATCGGCAGCATACCCCTTACCTATCGATCCGAATCCGATTTTCATGCCGGGTAATTTTAAAAAAATGGTCGAATTTATGGTATCTAAGATAATATTTTTATATCCTATTTTTTTTATTGATTTTTTTATTTGACTCGGCGAAGGTACATGCTTCATGGAACCATCAAATTTCCAGATCTTATCTATTGCCGCAAAACTTATGTCAAAAGCACCATGGGTAATTTCTGATATATATATAGCCCTTCGTGTTAGCTCTAAAACTTCTCGATCGACTTTAACCGGTCGTCTTCCTGCATTTTGATTTACTTTTGATATTTGAGATTCCGATTTCCAATCGGAAATCAAATTATCAATACGAACAACCTCATCTATGGCCTGATCAATGTATTTTTCTGCTTGTAATGAATCTTCCGCAATTACTGTAAAATCAAAACGACACCCCATAAGGGTTGTTGTACGATGTCTTTGTACCTGAGTTTTACCCTCTGTTATAGATAAAATTAAAATATAAAATATTAGTATTATTTTCCAATTTTTACTCATATCAACCATACATCATATTTTAATAACAATCTGTTAAAATCTGTCCATTTTTTTTATAATCGGAACATTTTTTATTGGTTCTTTTAAAAAGTATATCGTCTAAAACTTCTTCCACGCTTACTTGCATTTGTAATGATCCACAAATCATGATAGCTCCGTTATTTTCAAGCAAATTAACCAAAAAATCATAATCTTTTCGCAATAAATCCATAACGTATTTGTTTTCAGAATTTGATGAAAAAGATAAGCTATATTTTTCTAGCTTATTTTTGTTTATTTGCTCTTCCAAAAAATCTTTATATCTTAGGACTATCTCCGTTTCCTGTCTGAAACCTCCATAAAGATAAATTTTCCTTTTTTTAACATTTTGGGAAATCATTCCTAAAAACGGTCCTATTCCTGTTCCATTTGCTATCATAACTACCTGAGTTGCTTTTATGGGAAAATGAAATGGAATATTGTTTATTATTCTTCCATAAATAAAATCTCCACTTATACTATTAATTAGGTACTCTGAAGCTAACCCGGATGGATAATATTTTATTGATAATTGTATCTCATTATCAATTTTGGCTATGGAATAATACCTCTCTCTTTTATCTTTACAGGGATATACAGCTAAAATATCACCTGAATTATATTTCCTTTTTCCAGGATTTAATTTAACAATAAAAGTGTCATTAGTATCTTTAGGTATATAGACCTCTTCTACTTTCATCTTTTTTATGTTCTTAGGGCGTTGACTATAATAGTGAGTGTCTGCATATAATTTTAACTCTGTTTTATTATTCCATTCCTTTATCCACTTTACAAAATCATCAGAAGATTGATCATTAACTGTATGCATTTCAATCAACTGTTGACTCCATGACTGTACTTTTATTTTTTCATTTACATTTTTTGCATACAAACAAAAGTCTTTATAAGATTTGGAACCAAATCCTATTACGCTAAATTTTATTGCTCGATTTTGCGGATATGCGTTTAAAAGAGATTCAAATTTTTGCGCATTGGAGGGAGCATCTCCTAATCCATACGTTGAGGTTAATATAAGTAGATATTCAGCATTTTGAAATAGCTGATATTTATTAAGCTCTGTTAGATGAGAAGTATAATTTTGCGACAATAATTGTTGATGTATTGCATTTGCATAGCTAAATGTGCTTCCATTTTCAGACCCTACCAAAATAATAATTTTACTTTCTGAAGCTTTATATTTATTTTTCAACTTAAATTTACTTCTTTTCAAAGTTATTGTGAAACCTGAACCTATAAAAAATAAAATAAATAAAGAAGAAACCAATAAGAATGTCGCCCAAATTATATTAGTTCTTCCGGTATGAAGATCTAAACTTACGTTTATTAACTTTTGTGATAATGGAAAATCTTTTTGTGAAACAATCGATCCCATAAATTGATCAACAGTTATTTCTCTATCTTTCAACTTTATAATGAAATATTCATCCGGATCGTCAGAAAAAGGAAATTCCACTTTTCTTATTTCTGAAAGCTTGATAGTTGAAAATAAAGGGATGTCTTTATAAGCGATATGTGTACTTTCATCACTTAATTTCGGCAGATTAAGAATAGTATTATATTCTTTTTTAGAAAAAAAATTAAATCTATCCAATGACAGATAACTTCCGGTTATAGAAATAATGAGTATGGGTATAAGCATCAATCGCCCAAATAGAGTGTGATAATACTGGGAAAAAGTAGCTTTTTTAATTTTTGAAAAGAAATTTTTGATATTTTTTTGTCTTCTAATAATAAGTATGCTTCCTGAACTAACTATTAAGAAAAGTAAAAATGCATTGATACCCACTAGTATTCGCCCGGTTTCATGTAAAAACAAGGATCTATGCAAGGAAGTTATCCAAAGAATAAATTGGCTCTTATCTTTAGGTTTTCCAAGCATTTCCCCAGTTTTAGGGTTGATATATACCTCTACGTCATCTCCAGATTTATCAATACCCCTTAATTTTACATAAGAGTTTTCAGAAACCTCCAATTCAGAAATTTCTTGAACTTTTGTTTGTAATGAAGATATTGTTTGGGCTAAGCTTACATGATTTAATCCATGAATACTATAAGAGGAAGATTTTTCTTTTATTGCATTAATAGCAAGTATGGATCCCGTTATGGAAGCCATACTTAAAAACACAAAAGATACTAATGCTAAAATTAAATGAGCATATCTCCAAATAGAAAGAGTCATTGAATTATTGAATCTTACTAAATCTCACATAATTAATATATCCGGTCCCTGAATTTTTTCCCGAAAGTGTTTGTGTAGTTAGGGGAATTTCCAAATCTTTCACATAATAATCTTGATCTTCCACAGCTGTTTCAAATCTAAGTTTATATCCTTTATCGATTTTGGAATCTTCTATTTCTAGAGTTGTTGTGCTTCTATCTCCTCCAGCTACCGATGCTCCTGTTTTAGCATCAACACTTTTCTTTTTTGAATAGAATTTATGCCACTCTTTTAATGTATTGTACCATCTTTGATCTTCTCCCATTATATATAATGTTTTTTCATACTGCCCTTTAGGAGAAATCAAGGATACCACAATATATGCTCCTTCTCCTATATAGTTGTTCATTTGAAGTAAGCATTTATATTTATGTGCTTGAGAGTAACCCATTATAGGTAGTAACATAAGAAGGAAACTGTATACTAGTAATTTTATATGTATTTTCATACGAGTTTATTTTAAAAAATCTACAGATATATTATTTTGAGTTAAAATTTTATTTTCTTTTGCTAAATCATAGGCTGTTTCGCCGAATTCCGTTTTTACATTTTTTTTAGCACCTAAAGATACTAGATATTTTAGAATCTGATCATCTTTGGCTACCATAGCTGCCCTTTGCAAAGGTGTAATACCTTCGTTATTTGCTATATTCACATCTACATTAAGATCAGAAAGCTTTTTTATTAAATTTAGATCGTTTTTTATTATAGCTAAATGATAAATGGTATTACCTTCCTCTTGTTTTAATCCGAAATTTACCCCTTTATTCTTTAACATATTTAAGTTTGAATCAAAATCTTTATTTCTTGGATGATAAGATTGAACAAGATAATACGCTAAATTATTTCCTTTATTATCTTTTTGATTGATATTGGCTCCTTTATTTAGAAGTAAAGATATCATTTCAGGAGTACTTGATTTAACCGCAAGCATTAATGCGCTTTCACCTTTGTTATTTGTATCATTTATATTCTTAACAAAAGGTAAAAATACTTCTGTATTTTTAGAATCTTTTCCAGAAGCACTAATCATAAAAGCAGTATTTCCATTTTTGTCTTTTTTTTGTGTATCTACTTTTTTGTTTATAAAATAGGTAATAATCTGCTGCTGATCAGGTTTATTAGCGAGAATATGAAGAACAGTTTGTTGATCTTCATTAGTAATTAGTGGATTAATTTTTAAATCATCGACCAGATATTGGAAAACTTCAATGGTATTTGCCGTCCTACGTGTTGCCTCAGCGGCCATAAATAAAGCATTATTTGTATATTTTACTCCCTTATCCTTTAGATTTTTCAACAAATCAACGTTACCTTTTTTGGTTGCATAATCAAATACAGTATTGCCTTTATCATCCGTATCGGAAAGAGAAAGTCCCTTGGACTGTAAAAAAGCTGTAAGCCGAAGATCGGAATCATACGGTATTGCTAACAGTAATATATTAGTACCGTTTTTATATTTTGTTTTAGGATTTACACCAGCGTTAAAAAAAAGTCGGTATATTTCTATATTAGTTTGTCCCGCATTTGCAGCAAATACTAGAGGAGTTAATCCATGAGAATCTTCAATATTTATGTCACTTTTTTTATCTATTAAATATTTAATTAATTCTGTATTTCCCTTAAACGCCGCCCAATGGAGATAAATTCTATTATCGTGAGTCAATTTATTTATTTCATTTCCCTTTTGCTTTATCAAATATTTAATAGTTTCCAATGGTGCTTCATTTAATATTGCAACCGAAACCGCATCGAACTTATTATCATTAAATTCTACTGGGCTATTACCTTTTTTAATTTCCGCTTCAACTATCTGTACATTAGGTTTATTCTTCCAAAAGTCATTATCCAATAAGGTATTATTCATTTGTGCATGCATCCAGGTAGATGCTATACATACTAAGGTTATAAGAATTCTTTTCATTTATTTATTTTTTTAGTAGAGGGTATAAATCTACATTTTTTTGCAATATTACTTAATATAGACTAAATAAAAATATAATAGTTTAAAGCAGTTGATAATTATCAACTGCTTTATTAAAATTTTAGTTAAGTAAAAGTACTTAATTTTCAAAGTATGTTACGGCTCTGATATGTTCTTTATCACTTGCAAGCTCAAATCCTTTTTTAGCAATTCCAGTCACCGGATCAATTTCATATATGGCTGAATTACCGCTTACTAGGTTTAACGGTAAATATATTTTACCTTTGTGTGCTAATGGCCATCCGTTACTAGATATTTGAATATAGTCCGGAATTCCATCAATCCATTTAAATTTCTTATTTTCCATTTTAACCACAGCAAAGCGAGTAGCGCTAGATGTGTTTCCTGAATCAGAAGTTTCATTATAGAATTCAATCAAATAATAATCTTGAGTAATAGGAAAAACTTTTCTAAATTTATATCCTCCTGCAGCAGTTTCTATATCAAAAAAATAGTCAGAATCAAATGTTATAGCCCCCTTATTTATTTTTAACGCACCGGCTTTTTTGGTAGTTTTATTTCCGGAACCTGCTCCAGAAAATACATAGATATTCCCTGATTGATCTGGCCAAATTTGCGAATATATAGCTCCTCTCCACTGACCTCCGGAAAAACTAATACGTGTATCTTGTATTACCGTTTTAATAGTAAAGTTATAATCCATAAAGGCTACAAATACATTATCTGAATTCGTATATTTAAAAGTAGCTGCAATTTCATTATTCCCTCTATCTGCAATTCCAGTTATGGATGGTTTTTTATCTTCAATCATATGGGATGCTAAATCTATAGGTTTATCAACTAGGGTCATATTATCTCCATTTCTTTCATAGATGTAACTATTATCATTATTAGATATTGCATAGATGTATTTTCCAAAATTGCCTGTTACTGAAAACCTTCCTGTTATAAATGGACTACCTTTTAATTCCTCAATCTTATTGTCTCCAGAAAGTTTAAATGCTCTTGACCCAGATTTTCCTTGTCCTAAATCTGAACCATTCGGATAAATGAATCCTACTAAATTATTAGAATTATTGACTACAATCTGTGTAAAAGAACTGGTAGTTTTTACAGAGTTAAGATTTCCTGATACACTATCTTTCCCCGAATCTAAATGATCTAGAGCTAAAAAATAGGTGCCTGTCCCTAACTTTCCACTACCAGGAGAGGCAGCAACTACAAACTTTCCTGTTTTTGTAGGACCGATAGTTTTAGCATTATTGTTATCATCATCACTGCTACATGATAAAGTCATATAACCGGCCAAAAAGCTTAAGAATACTCTTTGGAATACATTTGTTTTTTTCATACTATACTTTTATTTAAGAGTTTTTATTTTTTATTATTTTTTTAAGAGCGACAATCCTGTTATTCCTTCCGATTCAACTACCAAGCCTCGTTTTGCGGAAGTAGTTTTCGGATCGATTACATACACAGTTGGTTGCTCATTAGTTGTAGTTACCGGCAAATAAATTTTCCCTTCACAGCTTAATGGCCATCCGGTAGCCGTGATTTGATCCTTTGAAGGAAAGCCTGCTCTTAACCAGTTAAAGGTTTTTGTACTCATTTTTAGAATTGCATATTGAGAGGCAGAACTTATAATTGAATAATCTAAATCATTATAAAACTCTAAAAGGAAATAATCTTCAGTTATATGGAAAACTTTTCGAAATCTATACCCACCTGATGCCTGTTCAATGTTATAATAGTAATCTTTATCAAATGAGGTACTTCCTTTTTTAATACATAAAGCTCCAGCCGGTTTTGTCGTTGCACTTTCAAAAGAACCTGAAAAAACATATACGTTTCCGGAATCATCTTTACCCATTTGAGAATACATAGCGGATCGCCATCTACCGGAAGAATAACTGATTCTATCATCTGAATAAATTCGTTTGACATTCAAATCTTCATCTAATGCCA
This sequence comes from Apibacter sp., assembly GCF_025291155.1. NCBI lineage: Bacteria > Pseudomonadati > Bacteroidota > Flavobacteriia > Flavobacteriales > Weeksellaceae > Apibacter > Apibacter sp. Next base: position 7,381 of record NZ_JAMBJZ010000026.1, on the reverse strand, counting down.
ATACGTATACTTTATCCGGCTCATTAGGAGTAACTACAGCAGTAAGAAATTCTCCATTCCCAATATCCACAATACCACTTATGGTTGGATTATAACCATTGCCAACAATATTATTTGTATGTAATGTCTTTTGTTTGATAGATAAATCATTTCCTTTTTGTTCAATAAAACTGAATATGGCTCCGGTTGTTCCATCTGCTAAAGCTTGCGAACCTCTTGCAGCAATCATATAATCTCCAAAGTTCCCTACAGTATTATAGCTATTTACCTGAAATCCCATATCTCCATCTCCTTTCAATTTTTGTATCTTGCCATTTTGTCCAAGAATGAAGCAATATCCAACATAAGCTCCTCCTTGTCCATATACAAGTCCTACTAAAGACTTATAATTATTATTTATAAAATGAGTAAATACTCTCCCAACCTCTAACCCATTTCTGGACATAGTTGTTGTACCAGTATCTAAATGATCTGATGCCAACATATAGCTTGAACTCCCCATGGTAGCTGCTATTACAAATTTTTGAGTAGCATCATCATATCCGTTATTGTCAAAATCATTTACATTGTCATCACTTCCACAGCCTATTATAAATGTGGAAATAGTTATTAGTAAAAAAAATTTCGTTGTAAAAAATAGATCTCTCATATTGATTTTTTAGATTTTTTTTGTAATTGATAAAATAAATACCTTAATTTGATATAATAAGCTCTTCCTGGCTTCTGTAAGCTATAATTATCATAAAGAAATTCATTGGTTAAATTCTTTAGTTCAAATGAAACATTAAATGCTCCTTTATTGAAAGTATAGTTTATGATTATATCATGAGATAATTGCCCGGGTAAAGTATATTTTGATTTTTTTGTTCCTAAACTTTCCCAGTTGAGATAAAATTTCTCTATAAAGTTAAATGTGTACCCAATACTTAAGTTATTCCCTTTATGTACGATATTATTGATGTAATAAGCTGCATCAACATTTCCGAAAAAATAAGGAACATTAGGAATTCTGTCATTATAGGTAATATCTTTTCTATTTCCACTTATTGAGGAATAACGTTCTTTATTTCTTATATCTTGATAAGTTATATTTCCTCCAATCATATACTTATTTTTATAATAAAATTTAACCTCTGCATCTACTCCTATATTTCGCACTTTTCCATGGTTTACATAGGTTGCCGTTCCATAATGTTGCTCAATGATTCGCCGGATATAGTCTCGAGTATCTCTGTAATATCCATTTATATCAAAATATATAGCATTGGAATTTTTAAATTCTTTGTTGAGTATCATTCCAATATTATAGTTCATTGAATTTTCTGCTTTTAAAACTGAATTACCCATCTCTAATACTTCATCTCCAAAGAGCTCATTATCTGTTGGTAACCGATACGCTTTTTCAAAAGATCCTTTTAGCTGATAATCTTTTAAAAAATATGTAAATGCAATTCCATATCCAGTGATATTAAACTTTTCTGTGTTTTCAACGTATTTTGAACCGTTTGTTACAGTAGAAATATTTTTAGGCCCCTTTACTTTTTCATAATAATATTTCCCAAAAGCAATCGCATTCCATATATTTCGATAATTAAATTTATATGATCCCGCCAAAATATTTTTTAGATTGGTTCTACGCATTGTGTCTTTTACAGAGCCTATTTCTACTATGGAAACCCGATCAGATTTTTTTCTTTTAAAATCTGTTATAACATCATTAATTGAAAAAGAATGCATTTCATTCCACTTATAGCTTAGATTAGCTGTAGCAGAATAATTATCATTGAAAAATTTTGAAAGTGAATAAATTCCTTCTCCCTTAGTTTTTTTTGGTACATAATCTCCAAACCAATTATATTGTCTCGCTGCCGTATCTGTATTTTTATTATAATTTCGATTATAGTTACCCGTCAGTTTGAAGTTTAATTTTTTAATTAAAAAATTATTCTTCTCATAAACCAAAGAAGGCATAACAGTCGTTCCCATTCTTTTTTTCAAACCATACACAATTTCCATCAAATTAGCATTTTGTATATCGGCATATTCTTCTCCTAATGTAATTCCGATTAAAAATCGATCTGCCCAACTTTTTTTAACAAACCCTAATTTTAAGATACCTGTCTCGTTGTGATATTTACCATGAAATCTTTTTACCCAAAATTTTTCTGATGAAAAAACATTTGTTTTTAAATCTAATACAGAGGTTTTGACTTTATAATTGTTATCTGAATAGTTTTGAAAAGCGTTTAATTGAATTGTAAATCCGGAGTTTGTTGTATGACCGAAATTAATATTGGTTTTATAGGTATTAAAAGAACCAGATGAATAGGATAAATCCATGTAGGTATTTGCGCTTTGTGCTGTTACAATATTAATTACTCCTCCAATGGCATCTGTACCAAATTCAATAGGAACCACCCCTTTATATATTTCAATGCGATCCGCAATATTTACAGGAATATTATTTAATTGAAAAGCTGTTCCAAATCCCTGCATAGGGACACCATCCATAAATAATTTTACATGTTTACCTGTAAAACCATTTAATGAGATAGACATGTCTGAACCTACTCCTCCCGATTCCCTTATTTTGACTCCTGGAGCTTTTTCAAGCATATGCGCCAAATCCAATGAACTATTATAAAATGATTTAGCATCTAATACAGTGACACTAAAAGGAATTTCTTTTGTTTTTTGGATAGCTGTTTTCCCTTTAATTATTACATCTTCAATATCTTTATATTGTATAGTTTTAAGTTCAATTACAATATTTTTATTCTCTTCTTTTTTTATGCTAATATTAAGACGCTGATTTTCATACTCATCTTTTGAAAAAATGAGAAAATAATTCCCTTCAGGTAAAAAAAGTTTAAAATATCCATTTTGATCTGTTTTAATAGCATAGTCGGTACCTTCAACTTCGACTTTTATTTCCTTTAGAGGAATATTATGTGATTTAACTTTTCCCTCTATTATTCCAAACTGTGCATATAAATGATCTGAAAATGAACAAATAATTAAAATAGTTATCAATAATTTCATGGAGTAGTAAGTTATATCTCTCAAATATTTTTTATTTCTTATCTTTGTTTAGACTAAATAAAGATTATTGGCAAAAGTAAAATTAAATAACATATAATAATACCATATTTGGTACAAAAAATAACATAAATAGTATAATGCGTATTTATTCTGAAATAGATAAGAAATTCTCGTTAAAACTGGAAATTCAAGATGAGTTGAATATTAATTTTCCTATTACTATAAACCAAAATTATATTGAAACAAATTGTGCTAGTGGACTGCAGAAAGTTATACATACCAGTGGATTTTGTATAATTTTTCAAAATTTTACTGTATTAAACAATTTCGCAAATTCGTTGTCTATAGAAAAAGACTATATACAATTATCATTATTATTAAAAGGTAAAGTACAAATAATTAAGCCTTTAACTAAAACTATAAAAGATATTCAATCAGGTTTTTTACAATTAGCTTTTAAAAATAAAGATAATATAGATATAAAGGTGTTTAGTCAAAAAAAGACCATAAACTATACAAGAATCTTTATTTCAAAATCATTTATTTTATCTATATTTAAAAATGAAAAATGGTTTTCAGAAACTATATTATATAGGAAAATAAAATCCGATAATTATATAAATTTTGGTGAAATATTTTTACCTGTTAATTTTAATATCGTAAATATATTAAGTGAAATAGTTAAAAATTCAGAAATTGGAGTATTGGGTCACAGCTATTATCATATTAAATTCAAAGAATTATTTTTATTAATTTTAACAGAATTATCTACAAAGTATAAGGTGGTTAATCTTATAAAAAAAGAAGATTTAGATAAGATTAATATGGCTGAAGCTTATCTAAATACTCATTATGAAGAGCCTCCGACAATTAAGCAACTTTCTAAAATTATTCATTTAAATGAATTGAAACTCAAAACTGGCTTTAAAATTCTAAATAAATGTACTATTCATGATTATATAACAAACGTGCGTATGAAACATGCTCATCAAATGCTGTATAATAAATATCCTATAAACGAAATAGCTTTAGCGGTTGGGTATAAAAGTTCTTCTCATTTTATAACTTCTTTTAAAAAATTTTATGGAAAAACACCTAAACAATATATTATGGAACAATTGCCCTAAGTATTTTTTTACTTTTTTTATTAAAAATACAACTTTAATTATTTATTCATCAATCGCTACTAAAAAGTCATAAAATTTCATAAGCACATGGTGACATTCATCTCTTAAATTTAATTTCTACACACATATTTATTATCCCATTTTTAATCTCTATTAAATATTTATTTTTTTACACTAAATTTGCCTTTTAAAGATTTACATTAATTATGTTACAAGTTGCATTTATTAAAGATAATAAAGAAAAGGTCTTAGCTGGATTAAAGAAAAGAAATTTTAGCAAATTAGAACTTATCGATGAAATTCTTTCACTAGATGAATCAAGAAAAAAAATCCAATTTGATTTAGATTCACAACTTTCGGAAATGAATAAAATTTCAAAAGATATAGGAATTTTAATTAAAGACGGAAAAAAAGACGAAGCTGAACAAGCAAAATCTATGACCCTTTCTTTGAAGGAATCCACAAAAAAATTGCAACAAAATTTATCTGACACGGAAGAGAAATTAAAATTTGTTTTATATGAAGTTCCGAATATTCCAAACGATTTGGTTCCTGCCGGAATTAATGAAGAAGATAACTTAGAAGTGTTTAGACATTCGGCTAATGAAAATATTGACACTAATGCTTTACCTCATTGGGATCTTACCAAAAAATACGATCTAATTGATTTCGAACTGGGAGTCAAAATAACTGGAGCAGGCTTTCCCGTGTATAAAGGAAAAGGAGCAAGATTGCAGCGCTCTCTAATACAGTTTTTTTTAGATAAAAATGCTGAAGCCGGTTACACAGAAATTGTTCCTCCCTTCGTTGTCAATGAAGCATCGGGATATGGAACGGGGCAACTACCAGATAAAGAAGGACAGATGTATTACATTAATGAAGATGGACTTTATTTAATTCCAACTTCTGAAGTTCCTGTAACCAATATTTATAGAGATGTACTTCTAAACGAAAATCAATTGCCTATAAAATTAACTGCTTATTCTCCATGCTTTAGAAGAGAAGCTGGATCTTATGGTAAAGAGGTAAGAGGACTCAATAGATTACATCAGTTTGAAAAAGTTGAAATCGTTCGAATTGAAAAATCTGAAAATTCATATCAGGCTTTGGAAGAAATGGTTACTCATATAAAATCTCTATTAGAATCGTTACAGTTAACTTATCGTATATTACGATTGTGCGGAGGAGATTTAGGGTTCACATCAGCCATTACCTATGATTTTGAAGTATGGTCAGCGGCACAACAAAGATGGCTAGAGGTTAGTTCTGTTTCAAATTTCGAGACTTTTCAAGCTAATCGTTTAAAACTACGTTATAAATCAGAAGGTAAAAATAAACTTTGCCATACGCTAAACGGTTCTTCTCTAGCTTTGCCAAGGGTTTTAGCTGCTTTGCTTGAAAATCATCAAACAAGTGAGGGCATTACCATACCAAAGGCATTGGTTCCCTATACAGGTTTTGATCAAATAATTTAATTTTTTTAGCATGACTATTTCGGAGATACAACAAGAATTAATAAATGAATTTAATTTATTTGATACCTGGGAACAGCGGTATGAGTATGTTATTGAATTAGGTAAATCTCTGCCGAAAATGTCTGAAAAAATCAAAACAGAAGATAAATTGATTAAAGGCTGCCAATCTCAAGTTTGGCTGGATGCTAGAATGGAAAATGGTAAATTGTTTTTTGAAGCTGATTCTGATGCTATTTTACCGAAAGGAATAGCTGCTATTTTAGTGCGTATTTATTCGGGCCAGCGATTTGAGGACATATTAAAATCTGATGAAAATTTTATCGAGAAAATTGGTCTGCAAGAATTCTTATCTCCTACACGTGCAAATGGACTATTGGCAATGATCAAACAAATAAAATATTACGCAATTGCTTACTCTGCAAAAAAATAATTAGATAAAAGTGAGTAAGATTAAAGAAAAAATTTTAGTCTTTCGTTTTTCTGCAATGGGAGATGTCGCAATGACCGTACCCATTATAAGGGAATTTGTAGAGCAAAATAAGGAAGTAGAATTATTGATTGTTACTCGTCATTTTTTTTCGCCCTTTTTTCAATCAATTCCAAATACAACCATTATAGGAGTTGACATTGAAAACTATAATGGAATTGTAGGACTAAAAAAGCTCGCTGATGAGCTAAAAGAGTATAAGCCTACAATGATAGCAGATTTACACAATGTACTTAGAACTAGATTTTTAAAGCTATTTTTATATAAATATGTAAAAAAAATAGCTACTTTAGATAAAAATCGAAAAGAAAGAAAATTATTGACGCGTAAAAAAAATAAAAAACTATTTCCATTACGCCCTGTATCTGAATGTTATGCCGATGTTTTTAGAAAATTAGGATTCCATTTACAATTATCTCATAAACTTACTACTAGTCCAATCAAAAAAGAAAACTCTATCGGAATTGCTCCTTTCGCTAATTATAAAGAAAAAATGCTTCCTCTAAATAAGATGAAGGAAATATGTGTAAATTTAGCAAAAGAAAATTATCATATTTTTTTATTTGGAGGTGGAAAGGAAGAATCGGAAATTCTTGATTCATGGCAAAAATTACACCCTAACATACATTCCCTATCGGGCAAAATCACCTTAAAAGAGCAAATGAATTGTATTAGTCAATTGCCTGTAATGGTAACTATGGATTCCGCTAATATGCATATTGCTTCTCTTGTAGGAACAAAAGTTATTTCCATATGGGGTGCAACGCATCCTTTTGCCGGTTTTTTAGGTTACGGCCAGGAACAAAAAGATATCATACAAAATAATGATCTTGCTTGTAGACCTTGCTCAATTTTTGGAAATAAGACATGCTATAGAAAAGATTGGGCTTGTACAAGAAATTTAGACAATTTTGATATTTTAAACAAAATAAAAGATCAAATCATGATAAAAAATTAATTCTATTTTTTAATATTTATTCTTCGACTTTTTAAATGTAAAGGCATTTATATTTTATCATTGATAAAGATCTTACAATTGTATCTCTTATATCCAGCCCTCGTAAAATAAACACATTAACAATATAAAAGATAAGCAAATAGCATCAGAAATTTATTTTATACAAAATAAATTCTCATTTTTATACAAATTTTCTTTTTTTTTAAACATAAAAGAATTTGATTGTACAAAAAATTCGTATTTTTGCCGTAATAATTTAAAGTACAATGAAGGAAGTTCAATTTAGACAGGC
>NZ_JAMBJZ010000025.1:0-22213 GCF_025291155.1 Apibacter sp. | reverse complement strand
GGTTATAAATTTCTATGAATTTGAGAAAGGGTAAATTATAAAGGAATATGGAATGCCTGATTTATTTAGTTTACTGATGCAAATAGGTGCGAAACCTAAATTGATATAAGTCATTAGAAATCATTTATTTAGCATAAAAACGGAATTCAGCCTTGTAATGAAATAAAGATTACAACTAAATTTATGTCTATGAAATAATTATCTAAAAAAGATTGATTAGATTATTGTTTGTCTCTACACAAATTACAAAGAAGAAGTGTAAATTGCCTTTTGTGCTGCTTTATGAAATAAAATTAGTATGTATTTGGTCTATAATTATTTATATTATATACTGGTATAGATAGCCTATGAATAAAAGCTGTTGTATGCAAATGATTCAATTAACTAAGGAAGAATACAGAATATTGTATATTGAAAATATGGAAAAATTAAAAAATGGATAAAGTCTCTTTTAGTCCTTTAAGGGTTAATTTCCATATAAAATTAAAAAATGATTTATCTTTAGCTCTTTCTACTTTTTTGATTTCCGATATTTTTAAAGAATCTTTTGAATTTTTTTTAATTGCTAAATTAGCTAGTGAAGACATCATTTTTTTTTCTTTTTTTCCGTTTTTTTTATAAAAAGCTATTTTTAAATTTTTGTAATCCATACCAAAAGATCCATATCCGTACGTATTGTCTCCGTAATAATTAAAGGATACTTTTTTAATATATCCTTTAAAAGATATATTTAAGTAAGGCTTGATAAAATTGTCAATTTGTTCGGCGGCCAAACCTACTATACTTCCTTTTACAATAAAATTATCATTTTTATTTAAAGTGTTAAATTTCCATATGGCTGTTAATTTGCCGGAATTCATGAATTTACTTTTAAAATTAATAGTAACATCGGGTAAATATGAAAATTTATATCCGCCGATTATATTTTTAACTTTTGCATTGATATCAGTAAAAAATATTTTTCCGGTTTTTTTATTAAGAGATTCTTCTTCATAAGTTAAAGAAGAATTTAAAAAATTAACCTCTTTTAAATTTAATTTGAACTTTAATTTTCTTAATTTTTCACTTAGAAAAGATTTATAAGTTGGAATATACAACTTTTTGGGAAGGTCAAATTGGTGTATGGTAACATCCATTTTTTCAAATGAAACAAGAGGGGCAGCAAATTCAATATTATGATTTGTAAGTTTGAAATTTAATTTTGGAATATTAACTTTTGGAATGTTTATAGTGTACGCATCAATACCTCTTTTTTTCATCAAATCCAACTGCTCCTTTTTAGGTTTTATTTTTATATTAGTTGCATACAGTGAGGAGTTTGTTAGCATGAGATAATTTGTATGTATGGTATGATTTCCCATATCATGAAAAATGTTTTTTCCAGTTAAATTAAATTTAGAAAAAGAAAAAGGTAAATCTAAAGGATTTTCATTAGATGAATCTTCTAAAGTTATGGTATAGAGTTGTAATTTAAGGTCTTTTATAGAGGTGATAAGTTCACCATTAGCGGCATTGTATTGGTTTAAGGAAGATTTATTAATTGAAAATTTATCAATATGAATGTCCGTGTTTAAATCGTAATTATTTAAATGAATTTTTTTGGAATTTAATTTAACTGAAGGGTTTCGGTAAATAGATGCATTCATTTCATTGATAACAATGAAAGGGGCCTGTAAATTAAATTTATTATCAGTAATATTCCAATTTACTATAGGAATTTTTAAGTAATCAACATATATTTTAAAAAGATCTTTACTGTCGTTTGATCCGGAAAATACTGGGGTAGTTATAGTAGGAATGATATGAATTTTACTGGCAAGAAATTCATTATCTTTCAAAAGCATTTTTCCTATTTTAAACGTATGATATTTTATACCTGAATACACAATATCATCGGCCTCTAATTTATAATCAGAATAAGAAAAAGGGATGTATTTTTTAGTATTAGTAAATATCGTATTTATATTGATATCATTGATGGAATAATTCATATTACCCATCTCTAATATAGGTTTTTTATTTTCGTTTACATATTGTATATGTGTGTTAGCAATAGTAAAATTTTTTATTTCAAGGATATCGTCGAATAAATAAGTAAAATTGTTACGATTATTGTGAGTATATTCAGTGTTATTCTGTTGATATATAATTAATGAATTGTTATATAATTTAAGACTTTCCAGAGTTATTTTATCATTTATTTTATTAACGATTTTTTGAATAATTATATTTATATTATTACTGGTTATGTGATTATTAAAATTTAATTTTGAGTTAAGTATTTGAATAGTATCTATATTTAAATTAAAGGGAATAATACGATCTATATGTGCTGTAATATTTTTAGTAGGTTTATTTAATGATTTTTCTTTAATTACAATACTGGTTGAATCAACTTCAATTTTGGAAGTTTTAAGGAAGAAAAAATCGTCCTTGTCGTATCCCCAATCCAAGTTTTTTATTTTTGCTGTAGGAATATTTATATTTAGTAAACTTTTTTGATAATATTTTTCATTTTTAAATTGTTCTTCTGTTATATCCGGATGCAATATTATTTGATCGGTTTGTATATATCCATCTTCAAATTTCAATTTTTTTAATTGGAGATGATGAATTCCATTAAGTTGATAAAAAACATCCGAAACTTCTAATTTTATCTTATTGTAAGTAATAGGGATTCTTTTTTCTTTATTAGCGATGTCCCATAAAACTCCTGAAAGAGAAAGATTTAGATTTGTTAAAGAAGCTTTTTTAATACCGTCTGATGTATTATAGAGAGCTAAATTCCCTTTATTAATTACAAATTTTTCAATTTGAATAGAATTGCCAAGATTATATTTAACTGAATCATTTTTGTGATTAAAAGAATCAATGTTTTGTTTAATTAAGATATTCGGATAATCTATCTCAATAAGATTGGCGGCAAGATCTTTAAAAATAATAAAACGTAGAAATTTAACTCCATGAATAGTTATTTTGTTTACATTAATTGTATAGATACCCTTTTTTTTACTTTTAGGAGAAATATTTATATTACTAATAATCATTTGCCTCTCAAAAAGAGAGTAAGATACATCAGCATAATTGAAGTTATAAGGTGTATCATTTCTTTTTGAAATAAAATTCGGAAGACTGTTTTTTATCCAATCATTAATTCCAAAGTTTAAAAGAGAACCTAAAATAAAGATAAAAATCAACCAAAATGAAATTTTTTTCCACTTCATGCAAATTGATTATTTTTTATCAAATGTATATAAAAATAAAATAAAAACATGAGAGAACGAAATATAAATTTTTGGAATATGTTTAATTCTGTAATTTAAGTAGGTTTGAAGAGTTTGTAATTTTTGAATAATCTAAAAATATAAATTTATTTTATATATAAATTTTATAATTTTATGGCTTAAAATTTATAGCTTAAAAAAATTAATAATTAATATGTTGAAATCAAATTTAGAAAACCATTATCAAGAATTATTTAAACAATTAAATAATCAGCCGATAGAAGAAGAAGTCATTGAATTGTTAAAAGAAAAAAATTTTTATAATAAAGATAACTGGTTAAAGGGTTTGATTTTGTGTGAGTTAGCTCTTGATTCTAATTCTGTTAACGAAGAAATAAAGAAGTTATATCTATCTTTATACGATGATAATAGTAATCAACATTTTTCTACAAATTTATCTGATATTGACTACAGATTTTGGTTTGAAAAAGTAGAAGAAGTAAATGATAAATTTTTAAAACAACAATTTTTAAGAGCATATCATAAAAGAGGATATATAATAAACACTGCTCGTAGGCCCTATAGAAGTAATGAAAAAGCAAAAGAATATATTCTGCAAGGAATAAAATTAGGAGATCCTGCTTGTATGGCTACTCATGGATATAATCTATATTTTGCAATGAGGGGTGAAAAAGAAGATAAAGAACAAGGATTGCATTTATTACATAAGTCTAAAGAATTGGGTTATACAAAAGCAGACAATTTATTGCTTAATGTAACTTTTTATACAGAACAAGATAATGCTAAAATTCTTTCCGATATAGAAGAATTTAATAATTCCAGAGAAGTAGAATCCGAAAGAGCCTATCATTTACTAGGAGAATTCTATTTATACAAAGAAGAAAATTTAGAAAAGGCAAAAGAAATACTAGAAGAAGGAATAAAAAATAATTGCGCCATTAGTAAATATTTGCTGGGCATAAATATAATTAATGAAAGAATTAAAGGTTATCAAACATCCGAAGGAATTGAATTCTTAGAAAAAGCATATGAAGATGGAGTGATTTATGCAGCAAATTGGTTGGCACGTTATTACAATTATTCCCCAGATGAAAATAAATCAATTCAAAAATCCATACATTGGCATGAAAAAGCTAATTTGTATTATTTCGATGATTCTACATTTCAATTAGCATTAATATACTTATATGAAGATTCAGTTAAAGATTTTGAAAAAGGGAATTTTTATTTAGATTTAGCAATAAAGGAAGGTAATGCCTCCGCCATGTCGGAAAAAGCCTATCAATTGTTAAATCAAGAAGTGCCGAATATAGAAGAAGCCAGAAACTTATTAGATAAATCTATAGAATTAGGAGATTCGTTTGCCCCTTATATTTTAGGACAAATGTATGAAAACGGAGTGCTTGAACCGGATTATTATGAGGCTTTTAAATGGTATCAATTGGCTGCTGAAAGAAATTCAATTTATGGAATAGAATTAGTAGGACATTATTATAGGGTAGGAGTAACTAAAACTGAAGAAGCAGACCCAGCTAAAGCAATAGAATATTTTAATAAAGCTATAGAAATGGGGTCGAACTATGCAAAGATGGAATTAGCCATCTGTTATGAAGAGGGAATAGGAGTTGAAAAAGACATTCAAAAAGCTTATGAATTGTATAATTCAGCTGCAGAAAACGGATATTCACATGCTTATAATAAAATAGGCTATTATGAAGAAGATGGGCTACTGGGTGAAAAAAACTATACGAAAGCATTTCAAGCCTATCAAAAATCTGCTGAATCTGGAAATTTAGAAGGCATTTACAATCTTGGAAGAGCCTACAAATATGGAATTGGAGTTCCTGAAAACCCCGAATTTGCTTTAGATAACTTTAAAAAAGCTACCGAACATAATTACGGAGATGCATGTATTGAATTAGCCTTATCTTATGAAGGCGAATATGGTGGTTTAGAATTTGATGCGGAAAAAATCATGGATTATATGTTGAAAGCTGCTGAACAAGGCTATTCCTTTGCGCAATATAAAATGGGATATTATTACTATTATGGTTTAGTTGAGAAAAATTTTGAAAAAGCATTAGAATGGCTTAATAAGTCTTACGAAAGAGGATATCCATATGCAGCGTTACTGTTAGGAGACTATTATCTTTATAATGATGCAGGATTGGAAAATCCTCAAGATGATAAAGCCTTTGAATATTATAAAAATGCCGAAGAAAAAGGATTGGTTTCCGAAGGATTGGGAGTTTGTTATGAGTACGGAGTAGGAACAGAGGAAAATCTTAAAGAAGCTTTTAAGTATTATACCTTAGGGGCTGAAGCAGGATTTACTAGTGCCAAATATAGATTAGGAATTTCTTATAAATTTGGAATTGGAACGGATGAGAATCAGGTTGAGGCTTTTACATGGCTTTCAAAAGCAGCGGAAGAAGGTAATTTATATGCAGAATTTTATACCGCTATGATGTTATTGGATGGAGAAGGTACCAATCAAGATTTAGAGCAGGGAATTATCCGATTAACCAAGACCGCTGAGTCCGAATATGCAGAAGCACAATTTGAATTAGGAAATTGTTATCTAATGGGAAAAGGAGTTGCCGAAGATGAAACAAAAGCAATGATGTGGTATCAAAAGGCATCTGATAATGGTCATGAAAAAGCCTCTAAGATAGTAGGAAAAAGAAAAAGAAGATGGAAGTTATTTTAAATTGATAGATTCATAGTTTTACAAAATTATATGTCAGATACTAATAAATATTTATTTCAGGTTAATCTGAAAGGGATGATTGAATTACTTTCAGAACATATTTATAGCAGTCCCAATGTTTTCATACGTGAGCTACTTCAAAATGGAGTAGATGCAATTACAGCACGCAAAGGTATAGATGAATTTGAAGGGAAAATTACGTTGTACTTAACTCATGATGAGGATACACCCAAATTTATTTTTGAAGATAATGGAATTGGGCTTACAGAAGAGGGGGTTCATCAATTTCTTTCCGTAATAGGACAAAGTTCCAAAAGAGGAGAACTTGAAGAAAAAGATTATATAGGAAAGTTTGGTATAGGGATGCTTTCTTGTTTGGTCGTAAGCAATGAAATAATTGTTGAAACTCGTTCGCTATTAAAAAATAAAGGAATACGTTGGATAGGAAAGGCAGATGGTACTTATATAGTAGAACCTTCGGAAGATATACAAGAAATAGGCACTAGAGTGATTCTCACCCCAAAGAAAGAATGGAAAAGTCTCTTTAAAGAAGAAGAAATAAAGAAAAATATTCTCTATTTTGGAGATGCCTTACCTATAAAAATTAATTTTGTTTCCGAAAAGGGAAACGATGTGCTTGTCGATAAAGAACCTGTGTGGTTAAGTTCTGAAGCATCAAAAGAAGATATACTTCAATATGGTAAAAAAATATTTGGTATAAATTTTTTAGATTCCTTTAAATTAGAATCTCAGGTAGGAGAGATAAAAGGTATAGCTTATATAATACCTCATAAGGTTCAGTTTTTAGGAAATACGAAGCAGAACAAAGTTTATTTAAAAAGAATGTTTCTATGTGAGGATGCTAAAGGACTTCTTCCCGATTGGTCAACCTTTGTACGTTGCATAATAAACACTAATACATTACGACCTACGGCCTCAAGGGAAGCGCTTATGAATAATGAGCTCATGGCAAAAGCTAAAAATGAGCTTACATTTTGTTTTAAGGATTATTTAAAATATCTTGCTGTTACAGATACACATATCCTTAGTCAAATAATAAAAATTCATCATTTATATATCAAAGCATTAGCGTTAGAAGATTCCGAATTATTAAAAATGTTTATTGATTATATTCCCTTTGAAACAAACAAAGGAGACATGACTTTTTTATCCCTCAGAACTTATAATGAAATTATATACTATACTCCTTACTTGGATGATTTCAGGCAAATACGAAGAATAGCTGGATCTCAAGGAAAAACAATAATTAATTCAGCTTACAGCTTTGAAACAGATTTGATTGAAAAAATTAAGGTAACAATACCCGAGATCATTTTCAAAAAGATAACCCCTCAAGATATATTGGATAATTTTGAAGATGTTAAAATCGCTGAAAATCAAAATTATATTAGATTTGAAAAAAAAGCCAATCAGCTTCTTCGATCTTTTTATTGTAAGGTTCAAATTAAAGAATTCCACCCTGTTGATACTCCTGCTATATATGTAGCGAATGATCAAGCTATTAATAATAAAAATATACAGAATTTATCTAATTCGGCCAATCCTTTTTCATCAACGTTACAGAATTTTGTGAAAAAAGAAAATGAAAATATGCCGACTTTATGCTTTAATAAAGATAATGAAATAGTACAAAAATTATTTCAGGTTGAAGATTCTTTTATGTTTGAAGCAATCGTTCATATCATGTATGTACAAGCACTTATGTTGGGAGGATATCCTGTAAATAAAAAAGAAATGGAAGTATTTAATAATGCTTTATATCAACTTATAATTTTAGGAATGAGCGATTTTATGGAAAAATTAGATTTTTAGTAAACCTTTTTTTAATTATATTTTTTCAAACTTATAAATATTAATTACAAAAGATAGTTGATAAAAAATTATTTTTTATTTATTATATAGCGTTTTTTTAATAATTAGCTATAATAATTGAATTTAAGATAATTCCGTAGATATTGTTAATGGTTGAGTTATATCCGATTTATTATTTAATTAAAAAAACGAGAGTAATAATATTGTGGGATAATTATATAATATAAACTTTTTTTAACGATACAGATTTTAATCATTATTTCTAAAAATATAGAGTATTAAATTCAAAGAAGTATTTTTTAAAAAAACATGTTTTTTAATGTAAAATTTAAGAAATATCTTTGCAGCAAATTTTTACACTAAAAATGAGGGCAGCAAGGTATATATTATTACGCTTACCAAGAAAATCAAAGGCACTGGTTGGGAAATATGGAAAAGGATCTTTTTTTAAAGGATCATTAAGCGCAATCATTTCTTCTATGACCTATGGTTTAATTCCTTTATTTAGCATACCATTGATGCAAAAAGGATTAAATTTTGATACGGTATTATTGTATCGTTTTTTACTCGCATGTATTGCCGTAGCTGTTTTGATGAAAATTAAAAAAGTAAATTTTAAAGTATCGTTAAAAGAATTTAAAGCATTAACAGTGCTCAGTTTACTGTGCAATACCTGTTCACTCTTTTTTTTTCTATCTTATACCTATTTAGGAGGTGGAGTAACAACTACCGTACATTTTTTGTATCCTGTTTTTGTTACTTTAATTATGGGAATTTTCTTTAAAGAAAAAATTTCAATAAAAGGTTTTATCTCTATTTTATTAGCTGTGACAGGTGTTGCTTTATTATCATTAGGAGAGGGTATTGGAAAAATAAATTTTAAAGGAATTTTATTTGCCCTATCCGCAGCTATATTTTACGCTTTTTTCTTAGTATTCTCTGTAAAATCAACGGTCAAGGATATGCCGGTGCTTAGATATACTTTTTATATACAAGTCATAGGTGTTGTTTATCTTCTTCTATTTTGTTTATTAACCGGTTCATTCCAATGGTTTCCGGTAAAAGATGTGTCTTGTGTTCTCAACATCACATTACTAGCACTAATTCCTACCATAGTATCAATTATAACGTTGGTTGAGGCAGTTAGAAGAATTGGATCAACACTAACATCAGTTTTAGGGGCTTTTGAACCAATTACAGCGGTGATCATAGGGGTTTTAGTTTTTTCCGAACCTTTTTCATCCATGATGTTATTAGGAATATTATTGATTATTTTAGGAGTTTTTGGAATTATAATCTCCCAAAAAAATTCTCATAACCACTAAGATAAATATATGATTTTTATTTTCTATAATCATCATATAAAAGAATCCAATTAGAGTGTTTAAAATAATCCCAGCTTACTGATGCTAAATCTATTTTTGGGTCAATAAATTGCTTGAACGGATGTGCATTAACAGAGATCTTTGTATTTGCATAAATTTCAATCTCCTTATTTTTTTGTTTAAAATCTTGTTTTATATACTGAGCTGCTTGCCATATAAAATCAGGATAACAATCTATTCTGTGGATTTGCTTTTCAGTAAATAAGTCATGCATATTAAAGGTAAGGATTTCCTTTGTCTTTTTGTCAATGATCGTAAAATAGGTAGAACCATTTCGCTGTCTTAACATCATTCTCCAGCTTAATCTGTGCCCTTCTTCTGTCCAAAAAACATCTCCTTTAATGAAATAGTGGCGTATAGGTAAGAGTAATTGAATGATAAAATAGATTATTACTAAAAGGATATATGTCTGATTCTTATTAGTATAATTATAAGTCTTTAATGAAAGTGCGGGTCGTTTTTTGAAAAATATTCTTCTTATTGTGTCCGGAGGATAGAAAAAAACAATAAAGCTTAAAGCAAAATAAGGGAAAATACCTACCTTTAAAATAAATGAATTGGAAAGATGAAAAATTAAACTTGCTATTAGAGCTAATGTCCTGGTTTTTTTCCAAAGCATCATAGGAACAATCAATCCATCAAATAAAATACCAAGATAAGCAATTGAAATATAAAACCATTTTTCCGTAAAAAATTTACCTATAAAGGGGAAATCTGTTTTATGAGAATATAATAATCGGGTAAAAGTGCCATCCAGCCAATCAGGATAGAGTTTTGCAATACTTGCATAAATATATAAAATTGAAACTTGTAATATCAGAACGAATGAGCACCATTGAGGCATTGTCAATGATTTTATATTCTTATTTCTTTTTACATCAATGGAGTAATAAGCATTTGCAGGTAAAAAAAGCATTAAGAAACATATGAGAGTCAGAAAATAATAATGGTTATTATATGCAGTTTTTTGCATTAAATATTGAGCTGTCCATAAAATCGTAAAGCACAAAAGGCTTAACCGATATCTGTATCCAATCATTACTAATAATCCTAAAACTCCCATACATATAAAATAAAAATACATTCCATATCCGGGAAGAGGATGAAGCCATTCAAAACCAATAAAACTGAAGAATACTTTTGGAGATATTAAGTTAGTTTTTACCCACCCTGTCAATATAGCACCCCAAGATTCTACAAAAAGTAAAAATCCGAATAACATCCTAAATATAATTAGGGGAGAATTATCTATTTCCTGGAATAATTTACCTTTTGATATTTTCATATTGTTCTTTTTATTGCTCAATAAAGATAATAAATAAAAATCAATTCAAAATATAAGATTTGGTTGTATATGAATAATGATATAAGTAGTATCTTTGGTATAAAACAGAGAAACATTAATAAAAGCTGATATGAACTACAAATTACAATTACAAAAGTTACAGATTAAGATTGATGAAGAAAATGATATCGATCTGAGAAAAAAATTAATAAATCAAGCAATTGAAATTGCGGATCTTAATAAAGATTTATATGAAAGTATGGATTTACGCCATATCTTAATGGATGAAGAAATAAATCCAGATAATCGAATTCCCATATTGAAAGAGATAATCAGATTGTCAGATGCTGCCAATGATTTAGAAGAATCTTTTGATCTACGAATCCAACTGATTGAAGAGGAAAATTATACATCCCATTGTATTGATAGTTTTTCGGCGATGACTTGGTTGCTCGAAGCGGTTGATTCTCATCCCGATTTATTTGAGGAAGAGGATGTATTATGGCAATATAAATGGTTGGCTTGTAGGGCTGTGAATAATGCAGATATTTCATTAGAGCAAATTCAAGACATTTTAGCAGATTTAAAAATGAGGTTGGAAAGAAATGGATATGGATTAGGAGCATATTACGTTCCTAAAATAGATTTGCAAGAATCAATTGGAGACATTTCCGGTGCTTTACAAACATTAAAAGAAAGAGATGAATATGGAAGAGATGGAATGTCGGATTGTGAAGCCTGTGAGTTGAGTAAAAAAATAACAATTAAATTAATTGCAGGAGATTATGATTCGGCCATTTTAGATACAAAGGAAATGCTATTTAAAGGCATATCTTGTCATGAAGTCCCTTTTGATACTTATTGTAATTTAGCCTATTATCTTAATAATGTTAATGAGAGTAAAGCGAAAGAGTATTTTGAAAAGGGATTAAATGAGTTTGATAATGATTTTGAATCTTCATTTATTTCAGGTTTCTCTAAATTAATTAATTACGCATCTTACCATAATACCCAGCATGCATTGGATCTTTATCAAAAGTATGCTCATTGGCAGTTAAATTCAGAAGACAAGACAAATTTCGACGTTTGTTTAAATTTTTTAAACTTATTTAAACAAAAAGGGACTATCGAGCTAGAAAAATTAAATCCAACCTTACCTTTCTATAGGGCTGATGCAAAGTATAATTCTGATGATTTATATAACTATTATTTATCTATAGCACAGAATTTAGCTGAAAAATTTGATACAAGAAATAAAACCGATAATTTTAAAAAATTATTAACTAAGGAAATAATGAGAAAATGAGCTATAATTTAGAATTGCAAAAAATTAATTTAAAGCTAAATTCAATTACAAATCCGGATGACAAAATAATTCTCTTAAAACAAGCAATACTTTTGGCTGATTCTAATAATGATATAGAATGGGGATTTGATTTTAGGTTGGAGTTAATAAATGAAGAAGTTAGAACTTCAAGATGTATTGAAAGTTTTCCAGCCTTTACATGGCTTCTTGAAACCTATGATAAAAATCCTGAAATTTTTGATGAAAAAGAATTATTATGGCAATATAAATGGTTAGCACAAGCTTCCTATAGAAATTCAAATATAGAAAAAGAGCAAATAGAAAAAATATTTGAGGATCTTAAATCTAGAATGACAAAAAATGGTTATAGTTTACGTGGGTATTACAGTCTTATGATTAGATGGTATAATTTTATAGGAGATATAGAGGCAAGTGATGCCTATATTGAATTAAGAGAAAAAGACACCCGTGATGATATGTCCCACTGTATGGCTTGTGAGCTAGATATTAGAGTTGAGTCTGAATTAAAAAAAGGAAATGTAGATAGAGCAATTGATATTGCTCATGATCTTTTTGTTAAGAAACTCAGCTGTGCCCATATGCCTTTTGCTACTTTTTGCAAATTTGCCTATTATTTAAATAAATTAGGAGATTCTAGAGCAGCTGATTTCTATGAAAAAGCTATGTATGAGCTAAAAGAAAATATAGATGAGAAATATGAGACTTTTTTATCAACTATTTCATTATTAATTAATTATTTAATATATAATGATAGGGAAAAAGCGTTTGAGCTTTTTGAAAAATATTCTCCTTGGGATTTTAATTCGGAAGATTCTTTGCAATTTGATTTCTCAGTGAATGTCTTAAATCTTTTTAACGTTGAAGGTTCTAGGAAAATAAGGATTAGTACGACTCATCCATTATATGACGATTCAGGTGAATATAATTTAAAAGATTTGTATTCCTACTACTATAACCGAGCCTTAGATTTAGCTGAAAAATTTGATGCTAGAAATAATACCTCATTTTTTTCTAAATTATTAAATGATGAGTTTAAAAATTAATATTTAAAATAAAGTTTTATAAAATATAAAGCGGTCATCAAATGACCGCTTTATTTGTTTTCACAGCATAGTACAATTTCTATCTGTGAATGCTCAAAATTATAATTATAAGATAAAATAAATATTGAGACAAAGATAATAAATTTATTTTAATATGTTATCATAAATCGCTAATTATATATTTAATTATTATAATATATTGAAATTATAAATGCATATAATTAAATTATTTTATAGTTTTTACCTTTCTAAAGTGTTATTAATACTATAATTATAGCTAATAAATAATATTATTTAAATAAAAATAAAATGAATAATAATATAAAAAGTAATGAAAATTTAATATTGAAAAATTTGTTAGCTAAAGGTCACTAGTAACAACGTATAAGAAATTGAAATAAATATTGCTTTAAGTATAATAATAAAAGCTAATATAATTGTCTGTTTTTAAATTGAAGAAGAAAAATGCAGAATTAATTCTCCTTTTTATGTGTTTTAAGTTGGAAAAATTTTTTCTTTAAGACTTCTATGTCTTTTTGTTCGATCTTTAAAGTAAGATAAATAAATAAAAAGAATAAAATATTTCCGATTAGAATTCTTACATACATTTGATTGCTGCAATAATAGGCAATTAGACTTAACAAAGAACTTCCTCCAATATAAAAAATAAGTTTCCTGTAATTGTAAGGTATAGGATATAATTTTTGTCCCCAAAAATAAGATATTAGCATCATGGTAAGATAGGATATAAACGTAGCAATAGCACATGCCCAATAGCCAAGATCGGTGTATTTTAATCCTATAAAATTTAATACTACGGTTATCAATGCCCCTATACCGGAAATGATTGCTCCGTAATGTGTATTGTCAGATAATTTGTACCATATGGAAAGATTGAGGTATATACCTAAGAATGTAGACCCAATTAATAGGATAGGAACTACTGGAAAGCCTTCCCAATAATCCGAATTTCTTATATATAAACGTCCTATCCAATCTAAATTGGCTACTAAAAATAATAAAATAACAGCACTGAAAATGGCATAATATTTCATTAAAGTAGCATACGTTTTTCCTGAATTTTTTTCTCCTGCATGAGAAAAGAAAAATGGTTCCACACCAAGTAGGTAGGCGGTTTTAAACAAAGTAATAAAAGTAGCTATTTTATAAACTGCACTGTAAATCCCCATTTGGATTTCAGCAACTCCTTCAGGAAGAAGATATTTAATAAACTGTCGATCCATCGTTTCATTTACAATTCCGGCTAATCCTGCAATGGTTATAGGCCATGCATAAATTAACATCTTTTTCCATAAAGAAAAATCGAAGGTGTATTTACCATCTAACATAGTAGGGATTAAAGCAATAAAGGTTATAATGCTGGCAAATAAATTTGCAGCAAAAGCATAGCCTATGCCATAATCAAAATTATACACTTTGCTAAAAAAAGCAGCTCCTATTCCTCCGTTTTCAATTTGCTTAGGTATCCAGAATATTAATAAAATCGTTGAAAAGAACATGGTGACAGAATTCAATATTTTAAGAGAAGCAAAATATAAGGATCTATTCTGAATTCTAAGTTTTGCAAAGGGAACAGCCGATATAGCGTCAGCAGCGAGGATAAAAAGAAACCATACTAAAAAAACAACTTCATCGGGATGTTTAAAGGCTGTGGCTAAAAAATGTCTGGCTAATATTCCAAAAATTAAGAATAATAAAGACACAATTAAAACTGAAGTAAATGAAGTGAAATATACTGTATTTTGCTTTATTTCTTTATCCTTAAATTTTTGAAAAAAGCGAAAAAATGTAGTTTCCATTCCATGGGTTAATAATACAGAAAGTATACCTGCCGCAGAATAAAAATCAGCATATATAGAATATTTAGCGGGGCCGAATGTTCTTACTAACATAGGGGTTAGTATAAAAGGAAATACTCGGACTAAAACATTGCTTAATCCATAAATTAGTGTTTGACTAAATAACTTTTTATACACTTATTTCTTTTTAAATATTACTGACAATAATTCCGGAATAGTACTAATATAAATTTTTAATATTATATTATTGACAAATTTAATAAATTTGATTAGGTTTGTAGGCATCCGCATAATATATTGAATTAAAAGAAGAAGTATGAATAGGGATGAATTGCAAATAATATTCGTAAGTAATTGAATTAACAAAAATATAATCCAAAATAAAGGTTTATCCTTTAACGTAAAGAGTTAAATATACAAATGAAAAAAATATATTTTCTTCACGGATATCAAACTTCAGGGAAAAAGTTTGAATGTTTACAAAATTTTTATCAAAATTTTGAAGAATATAATACTATATGTTGGGATTGGGATGAATTTATGAATATTCCGAAATTTTTAGAAGATAAAGCTAAAATATTAAAAGAAAATTGTGAAGATAGTATAATTATGGCAGACAGTATGGGGGCAAATATTGCTTGGCATTTAGTGAATTCATTTAAAGGTATGCATTATGTTATGACGAATCCTGTATTTTCGGCTGAACAAATAAAGGAACAAGAAAGAATTCCTGCCGAGTTGAAAGAAAAAATATTTTCAGCTACTTCGGAAAATATATTAAACAAAAACATACATCTTATAATTTCTAAAAATGACGAAGTTCTTGACCCGAACTATTATAAAAAAGTTTTTGGCACGTCATTAAAAATTCTAGAATTAGATGATGTGCATGCAATAACACATATGAATGAATATATGCCATCAATTCATCAAGTAATTATGAAGGCTTTTGATAAAGCGAATAGCTAATTGCTAAAAAAAATTTAGAAACCTATAGTAATTAAAAGTGTTAATAATTTATGCACTTTTCATAAAAATGACAAAATATGATTAGAACTCAAATTCTAATCTAATATTTTATTTTCTACCCTTTTCGATTAATAAATTTGATAAGATTCTTCTCGGAAATAATCATAATTAATTCTTTTACATATGAATAGTATACAAAAAATTATCTTACTTAGATTATTAAATAATAAGTAATACAATCTCTTTAGAATATATTTTAATATAATCAGGAACTAATAAATTGTTAAAGCCCAAATGATAATATGATTATTGGATTCTTATAACAATGAAGTTAGTTTAAGTTAAATACCAGTTAGCTTATCAATTAAAATTTTATTAAGCATGTACCGGAAGAATACCCCCCTCCAAATACTGAGAGACATATAAGATCACCTTTTTTAAAAATATCATAATTCTGAGCAAGAACTAAAGGAGCACTTGCACACCCAGTATTACCTAATTCCTCAACATTCGACAGCGATTTATTTTCCTCTAAACCTAATTCATGGCAAACATTATTTAAAATTCTTTTATTGGCTTGATGGCCTATAAAATATGATAAATCAGAAATTGAAAAACCATTTTTTTGGATAATTGTTTGCGTCTGTTTGGATAAATATATACAAGCTTGAGTAAAGACATCTTTCCCATAAGGCATATGTAAACCGTTTTTAGGCTCCATAGTGACTGCCTCTGGACCATGACCGATATCCCCAAGTCCAAGAGTATTTATATCTAAAACTTCGGCTTCGTTAGAACGTATAGGTTCGGAAGAAAAAAATAATGCCACAGCGGCATCTCCCCATAAATGCCCGGATTGTATATCTCTATCATCAGAATAGCTTGAATTTCTATCAGCACTAATCAATAAAGCTTTAGACGAAATTTTACTTGTAAAAAAAGATTTAATGATTTCCATGCCGTTGAGAGCTGATGAACAAGCAGAAGATACATAAATAGCCTTGGCATTATTTATATGAAATTCTTTTTGTATGACATGAGCTGTTGTTCCAACAGTATCAGAAGGCGTATATGAAGCAAATACAATCAAATCGACATCTTTAATGTCATAAGGTAAATTTTTGATAGCATCTTCAACAGCTTTAATGCTCATGTAATCTATAGTTTCTTCTTCAGAAGCTCTTGCTCTGGTAAGTATTCCTGTTCTTTTAAAATACCATTCTTCTGATAAGTTATTAAGTTTAGCAAAATAATCATTATTAATTCTTTTTGCAGGTATATAATATCCTTTAGAATTTATAAACATTTTAAAATATTTAAGTATTAAAATTTTTGCAAATATAGGCTACTAATAACTTATTTTTTAATTTATTTAGCTGAGTTTTATTAAAAGAACACATATATTAACTTTTTATTAAATGTAATTTAACATCAAATTTTATGCCATTGGGAATTATTTTCAATAATTAGCAAAAAAATAAAAATATAATACAATAATAGTTGAATATTTATATTTATAATGTAATTTTAAATTTTGGTAAAAATATTACACCATCTAACAATTTTTTTTTAAAATAATCTTTAAATTATATTTATATGTTTAAAAATTATAAATTTATATCTTAATAATAAATAAAAAAAACATTATAATTGTAGTTTAGATTAAATAGTAATAATATAATTGTTTGTGAGGTAATACTTAATTACAAATTTTAACATATAAATGAAATATTTAGACTTGTTTATATATTTGAAAAAAATTGAAGATTACGCTAAGGATCAAATAGATATAGATCAGAATTTGGTTATTAGAAATTTTTCATTTAAATCAAATTATCGTTTTATACTACCCGGTGGTTTAGGAAATAATGATAATTATGAATTTTTACATACTCCTATCAATGAAGATGAGTCGGATATTATCCAAAAAATGTTAATTAAAAAAGATGCCGATATCATTGAAAATATTGAATTTCGATATCATATAATCATGCCTAAAAAAGAAAACAAGGCTAAAGAAATTGTCATTTTATTTCATGGGTTTAATGAGAAATATTGGTATAAATATTTACCATGGGCAACATATATGGCTGAAAAAACAGAGAAAGCTATTGTTTTATTTCCTATGGCTTTTCATATGAATAGAGCTCCGGTATTGTGGAGTAATTCAAGAGAAATGTATCGTGTGAGTGAAGAACGAAAAAAACGGCATCCTTTACTTTTATGCTCAAGCCTTTCCAATGTAGCTATTAGTACACGTATTAATAATAAGCCTCAAAGATTTATCTGGTCCGGTTTGCAGTCTTATTATGATGTGTTAGATTTTGTAGAAGATATAAAAGAAGGAATACACCCAGGGATTGATAAAAATGCAAAAATAGACCTTTTCGCTTATTCTATTGGTGCATTTTTGTCTCAAGTATTAATGATGAGTAACAGAAATGGATATTTTTCGGAGTCAAAATGTGCTATTTTTTGCGGAGGGGCCGTTTTTAATCGATTTTCACCGGTATCAAAATTTATTTTAGATAGTGAGGCTGAGGTTGGTTTATATTCATTTATAGTAGAGCATTTGGATAGTCATATGGACAGGGATGAAGTGCTTCGATATTACATGTTTAGTACTCCTGAAGGCCCGAATTTTAGAAGTATGTTATGTTATAAAACTTTAATCAAAGAAAGGGAAGAAGAATTTAGAAGAATGAGCCATCAATTTTATGTGATCACTTTGGATAAAGATGAAGTAATACCTTCATATGAAATTATGAATACTTTACAAGGATCTCGTAGAGATATACCTATTTCTGTTGATTTAATGGATTATCCATACAACTATGTACACGAAGATCCTTTTCCTTGTACGCCGGAAATAGCTGATGAAGTACATAATTGCTTTACATTAACATTAGATAAAATATGTGATTTTTTAGTTAAATAATATTTTTTAAATAAAAGTTGAAATTATTTAGTATAAATGTGTTAAAAGTATCTTGTTTTTTTTATAATACACTAAATTAATTTAAATGCATTAAGGGCATATAATAATTCTTGAAATTAAAAAAAATGTAACAATAAGCCTTCCGCAAAATATTTTTTTATCTTAAAAACAAACTTTGGTTTATTTAAAATCATTTTTAGAATTTATTTTGATAAAAAGAAATATTTGAAAAAATATGTAAACAGCATATTTTTAGTAATAATTGTAAAATATTAATGCGCTAAATGTATATGAAGTCTATAATTTTAAAATATTACAGAAAACGGTTTTAATGATTGGATAAAATAGAAAAGAGATTGAAGATCATATACGGAAAAATGTCTAAAGCTGTATATATAATAGATTGTTGCCCTATTAAAATTAAAAAAATATATAGTCGAAGCAGCACTATCAAATGAAAATAAAATTTACGCAACAGTATATGTAACGAAATCGAGTCCTTATACCATTAGCGCAATTTCGTCACTAGACAATAGATATTTTTTACAAAATCAGGAGATTTCCTTTCAACCGATACATATACAATTGAGATACCGGGATATGAAACGTCTTTGAACTGCGCTTCAGAGAAAAATAAAAGCTTCACTTTACATGATTTTTTTAACGAAATTTCATGTAATTTTTATGTGAAAGTATAACACCCCATTGATAACTCTGATTAGACATTAGACTGTTCCTAAATATTCTTAAGAGGTAAATTATGTAAGTGCCGCTCAATTGTTGAGCAATAATTATATTGAAATTATAATAAGCTCTAATGCTGAAAATTATTATGCTACTTTATCTATGTGTATACTGATACAGTTAAAGGCATCGGTTGTAAAACTGAAAATCTGACTTTAGATAGTTAGGACCAAGAAAATGGTATTGTAATCCAATCCGTAAAATTAATGAGGTAAGGTGTGTATCCCTACGGAATGTTATACCAAATTACTTATATATGCTAGCAGAAATTTCTGTAAAGGACTGCGAAGTAGAAATTCCCGTAACCCATTATTCGGATTATATTGTTGTAGGCAAACGATTTCGGAGACAATAATCTCCTATCAACCGGATCATGTGCTGGTAATTTATTCCTTATTACGTATACGGATTTTCTATAAAAGATGTTAAACAAATTACAAATTGAGAGTCTATTATCTTTATATAATTTTTGATTTCCATTTATGTCATATTTTAGTCAATAAAAAGATTATATTGTATCAGATTATTAAAAAGTAAAATAATAAGCCGGCGAATTTTTATTTTTAAAATGAGATAGTATAAAAAAGCTTCAATAGGTAACTAAAAGTTTAGCTTTGCACGATAGAACAATTAATATAGTTTACTCGTTTTACGATCATTCTTATAAAATATTCAAAATAAAAACGATAAAATTCAAAGTATGAATTTATTTATTTTTAAGAATTATTTTATTTACAGCTAAAATAAATATTTTTGTATAAAGTTCCTGTCAATGTGTATATTAGGTAAATATTCAGCAGATAAATTATTGCTGATTAGCTTTATTTGCTCACTACTTATAGTTTATCCCAATATAACTTGGTTACCTTGGGAGATAAGTATGTTGGCTGATAATAAAAAAATATATTATCTTTTGTTTTTTATATTACGTTGTATACTATATACTATTTTTATTTTTGCATTGATCAAGATCAATGTAAGAAAAATTCAAACTACCTCTTTTCAAAGTCGCTTACTATATAATTCCCTAATTACTCTTTTTGCTTTCTGTATTTACGTAGGAATATTTTTCATTTTAAAAGTTAAAATAGCTCACTTAGGCAGTTTGGTTTTATTTCAATTTTTTCTTATTTGCATTTTATGTACGCTTTCATCTTATATTTACCAATTATATAACGAAAAGAAAAATAAAGAGCTGGAAATAGAACAGTTAAAAATTGAAAATTTGCAGAGTCAATATAATGCATTAATCTATCAAGTAAATCCTCACTTTTTCTTTAATTCGTTGAACGGATTGGTATCGCTTATTCGAAAAAAGGACGATTTGGTTACCCTTACTTATGTAAATAAACTATCGGATGTATTTCGCTATATTTTACAAAGTGATAAAAAGGGACTGGTAACATTTAGAGAAGAACTTGATTTCATACAAGCATTTCGTTATATGATGGAAGTACGGTTCGCTAATAAATTGATCTATGATATTAAAATAAATCAATCAGCATTATCTTATAAGCTTCCGGTTCTTTCAGTTATGCCTATTTTGGATAATATAGTAGTTCATAATATTATAGATAGTGATCATAAAATGATTATTACAATTGAAGTGAATGAATGTAAAGAATTAGTAGTATCCAATCCTATATATCCTAAAATATTTTCACCTACTACCAATGGTACAGGATTGAATAACCTAAAAAATCGATTTTCATTACTTACAAATGGTCAGATAAAAATTAAAAATGATGGCGTAACATTTACAGTATATTTACCGTTAATATAAATAAGATATGGAAATATTGATAGTAGAAGATGAAACAGCAGCTTATGAAAGTCTTGTTGGAATTTTACGAGATATTGAACCTTCCATACAAGTAGTTGGAAATACGGAAAGCGTTACCCAAACTATTAATTGGTTATCCAACCATAACAAACCCAATTTAATATTGATGGATATCCATTTGTCGGACGGTTCAGCTTTCTTAATATTTGAAAATATAAAAGTAGAAGTTCCTATTATTTTCACAACAGCATATGACGAATATGCTATTGAGGCATTTAAAGTAAATAGTATTGACTACCTCTTAAAACCCATCAAACAAGAAGAATTGGATCGTGCAATACAGAAATTCAAAAAACTAACGCAACCCGACCTATCCGAATATCTAACTCGAATAGCACAATTAGCCCCTACAAAACTCTATAAAGAAAAAATATTAGTTTCCTTAAAAGATAAACTTTTCCCTATCGATTTGCAGGAGGTATCTTATTTCTATACTTCTAATAAAAATACGCATATTTATTTGAAGGACGGAAGTTCCTATCCTTATTTCAAGACATTAGAACAGATTTTTAAATTTCTTAATCCGGATAATTTTTATCGGGCAAACAAACAATATATAATTGCCCGTAACAGTGTGAAGAGTCTTACTATTTGGTTTGATAATCGCTTATTAATAACGCTCGATAGGGACGTTCCCGAACGTATTTATATCAGTAAGAACAAAGCAGCAGATTTTAAATTATGGGTTGTAAATAAATAGATGTATTTATCTTATTCGTCTTAAACAAACAACTTTTCGTTTTAATCAATTTCGAAATATTGTTTTATCGTATTTATTAAATATTTGTAATAATAAAAATCCTTGTACGGTGTCTAATAAGTATAAATATAAAATTTTTGCTGTATCATTTTTACTTTATTCTAGTTGTAATTATTAACAGAAAATAGATAATGAAGATTTATTCATGATAAAAGAGCAAGGTGCATTTTCAGCTGGTGGAACCATTGTTTCAAGTAAAGGCATTTTCGATCCGTTCAAACCTTGGTATGAAATACAGGGAGGACAAACGCGACATGGCGATCATGCAGATGTGTTTTATCAAATTCCTGTAAATAAAAAAAAAACTCAAT